>DXDC01000246.1 GCA_019115685.1 Candidatus Agrococcus pullicola | reverse complement strand
TTTTGAAGAGTTCTCGCAATTCCGCATGGGTGCTCCCCTGGACATCGCAGGCCACGACGAGCCCGATGCGCTGCGGGTTGGCGTCCACCCCGGGCTGGTGTTCGCCCTCGAATGAGCGAGGGCTCTGCCCCTGGCCCGCCGACTGCTCGGAGGCTTCCTCGGCGCCGCTGTTTTGCACAGCCACGGCCCCGGCGAGCGCGGGCGCGGCGATGGAGGCGCTCATCGACGCCGTCAGCCAAGACGTCCCCGCCGGGCTGGACGAGTTGCGCAAGCTCGGTCGGACCCTGAAGGCTCGCGCCACCGACGTGCTGGCCTACTTCGAGCGGCCTGGCACCAGCAATGGCCCCACAGAGGCGATCAACGGACGCCTGGAGCACCTGCGCGGCTCGGCCCTGGGCTTCCGCAACCTGACCAACTACATCGCCAGATCCCTGCTCGAGTCCGGCGGATTCAGACCTCAACTACACCCTCATCTGTGAAGAGCCGCTTTAGACATTCCTCATCGTCACGGACCACTATGAACGATGTCCCGACTCACCTATGAACGATGTCCTGAACCTACACACCTTCAGCTCCACCAATATGTTCAGGCAATGTGTTTCAGCAATAGCCTCCGGGCTCGTCGATGTGGCCGGTGGCGAGGATTTCGCCGGTGTGCCGGCCGTCGCGGGTCAGCTGACGGCGTGAGGCGATGACCCGTTCTCGGACCGGGCGCGGCCCTCGCCGCCACGCGATTCTATGGCCTGCCCAGCCTCTGACCGATGTCTCGACTCATCCGTCCCGGTGGACCTAGGGAGTCGAGCCCTAGGTCCACCCGAGATGGATAAGACATCGCTCAGGCTCTCACGGCGTCGCGCTACCTTGGGGACTTAGGCCCAGTCCTTGTGCGGCGACGTGCCGCCGATACCGGCGTTGAACGTATTCGTCGGATCGAGCTCCTTGAAGTGCTCTTCCATGGACTCCGGCAGCTTGTAGATGCGACCGTAGTTGTGCTCGGCGGGCAGCTTCGCGCCGCGCTCCTCCAGCAGGTGCTGGATGCGGTCGTGCAGCGCCTCGGGATCCACGCCCTGCTTGGCGACATAGTCCTGGTGCATCACATGGCAGAAGAAGTGCCCGTAATACGCCTTGACCTCAAGCTGGTCGTCGATCTCCTCCGGCAGCACCTCGAGCCAGTTCCAATCGTCGCGACGCAGGGCCACATCGATGGGGATGAGCCCTGCGATGTGCCGGCGCTTCAACGCGGCGTAGCGAGTGGCGGCACTGGCCGCGCCGAACCGGTTGAGCGACGCGCTCTTTTCTTCATCAGACGTGCAGATGAAGAACTCACCAGTGTGCTCGGGCTCTGCGAAGAACTCCTTGAGCATCTTCTCGCTCGCGGCCTTCTGCGACTCGCTGACGGTGAGCAGCAGGTGATGCTCGAAACGGTTGCGGTACTCCATCATGCGCTTGGGCAGCTGGTTGGGCAGCACGCTGAACATGGCTTGCGATACCGTGTCGGCGAAGGTCGGACCAATGCCGGGAATCTTCGAGAACAAGCCGTTGGCCCACGTCTTGAACGAGAACATGCGCGTCTGCAGCGCTGGACTCATGAACTTCAGGAAGACGAAGGTGTCTTTGCCGTACTTCTCGGCCAAGTCGAAGGCACTGCGGCCCATGTACTCACCAGAGATAGGCAGCGGCATGTCGGCTTCGAGGAACAACCGACGGATCTCTTCGAGCTCGTGCGTGTTGTTCGTGCCGATGTAAAACACGGTCGGGTGCACTTCGCGAGGGAAGGTGCGGGTGCGCACCGCGAACACCATCAGCTTGCCGGCCGAGCCGGATGCCTCGAACAGGTACTCGGGGTTCGCATTGTAGCGAGCAGGCGAAGGCACGATCTTGCGCAAGTGCTCGGCGTACTCGGTCTCGTTCGAGTCTTCGGGAGCTGGGGTGACATCCTCGGGAGACCACTCGCCGCGCTGTAGACGGTCGAGTGCGACCTCAGGGTCGTCTCCGAGCGAGATGCCCAGGTGATTGACCAGCTCGACCTTGCCGTCGTCGTTGACGCGGGCGAAGATCGCTTCGCGCGTGAATGCCGGACCCTTGCGAATCTGGCTGCCGCCCGAGTTGTTCGCGATGCCGCCGATGACCGAGGCGCCGATTGATGTCGACCCGATCACCGAGTGCGGCTCGCGCTGGTGCTTGGCGAGCGCGTCGGTCAGGTGTGTCAGCGGGGTGCCCGCGAGCGAGATCGCCTCGCGCGCGTCGTTGATGAGGTGCACCTCATCGATGCGGTGAGTCGAGATGATCACAATGGGGCGATCGTAGTCTTGGAAGCCGGGGCCGGATCCACCAGTCAGGCCCGTGTTCGATGCCTGCGGGATGACGATGAGGTTGTTGTCGACGGATACCTGCAGCGCCCGCCACATCTCGACCAGCGTGCCGGGGCGCACCACGGCGAAGACTGGTCCTCCGCCGAATCGATAGCCTTTGCTGAATGGCATCGTGGCACGCTCAGAGGTCAGTACATGTTCGTCGCCGACGATTCTCTTGAACGCATCGATCGCTTCGTGCGAAGTCGTGGTGGTCTGTCCTGGTTGCGTCATCTCTAAGCTTCCTATATTCAGTTGCATCACAAGCGCGTCATGATGCTGAGGGGATGTCGCGTTGATCCGAGCTAGTCCGCGGTCGTTCATTTTTTGATGGGCGGGGAAACGAGCCAGGGGGACGATGTCTGCGACCGTCTGCCCGGAAGCTCGCTACGGCGTCCAAGGAGTGTGCGTGTGCGTATGCATGTGCATACGCACATCCTCATTGTAGCAGATGCGCATCAGATAGTTTCGGACCGCGGTACTTTCGGACTCCGGTAGGTTCGGACCGCGATAGTTCGGACCGCGATGTCGGCCACTGCCCTCACCCCATAGATCGACGCAGCAATCAGACTCGCCTAGCGCCGCTTGAACCGTCCCAGGTTTGGTGGCTCTTCACAGATGAGGGTGTAGCGCGTAGTCAAGGATCGAACGGCGTGGCACTGCCCGGGTAGGCCCCTCCTTCATGTCCCGCCTAATAGGCCAGATCGGCGTCAGGCCATCCTGCGGACTGAAGTCAGGAGTTTCGTCAAGTGGCAATGCTTCGCCCGCGTGGCTGAGTCGCCCAGTCGACTCATCGAACCACACCGGATAGAACATATCTTTACGGTCAGCTCGAAGCGAGTCGTCGCCCGACCGCAAGAGCCCCTTCCATCGAGGCCTCTGCAGTTCCCCTTCAGCATCGGCCATGTCTCGATGCGTCAGAAGGTCGTCATCGACCGAACCGATTCGCGCGTCAGGACCAAATACAAAGAACGCATACTCTTCGACCCTCGAAAGATATCCCTGAGTAACGCCTTTAGGGTTGTTGACAATTGTGACGAGTTGCCGCGTAGATTCCGGGAAGAGCTGATCTAGCAACACGCCCAAACGGTTTACTTCATGCCCATCGATAGTTGCCACAAGAGTAGCATCGCTACGCATGAGCTCCCGACAGATCTTCAACCGTCGCTCCATGAACGCCAGCCATTTCGAGTGTCGATAGTCATCATCACTCGCGACGTAATCGTTGTCGTACTTCCAGTCCCTCGCCCCGGTGTTGTACGGCGGGTCGATGTAGATGGCGTCGATGGAATGCCGGTGCGTATAGGTCAGCATCTCCAGCGCGTGGTAGTTCTCAGCGTTGACGACCGTGTGGAACGGCTTGTCGCCGCCCCGCTCAACCCTGCCTGTCTCCACCAGGCCGGGGTAGATGCGATCCCGGAACTCCGCGACGACCACCACGTCGTCGGCAAGCACTGCCCGAGTCTCGGGTTCTTCGACGTCGAGCTCCGCGAGATGAGCCACACGCTGCCCGTCGACGCACTCGATCCGAGTTGTCCGCCACAGCCGTTGGTCACCTGCCTTTGTCCCCCCCTCGCGGAGGCAGCACCCGCACCTTGTCGCCGCGACGGACGACCCTGCCGGGCAGCTCGACAGCCTCAGGCTGATGCTGCTCAAAGACGAGCCCGAAGGTGCGACGCTTGGTCAGCGCAGCGACCTCGGCTTCCAGGTCAGTACCAAGTTGCGCGTCCGCCTTGCGCACCTGCCGCAGCAGTTCCGTCAGTCTCGACACGGATAGGGCTCCTTCGTCATCATCCGTAGCGCGTCCGGGCTATTTCTTACTTCCAGACGTAAGTCCCGTCCGAAACTCCACGACGTC
>DXDC01000245.1 GCA_019115685.1 Candidatus Agrococcus pullicola | reverse complement strand
TCTCACACGGTTACTGCCGTTTTACCACGATGCTGGCGCCGTAGGCCTTCCGGCAGGCGTTGAGCAGCGCCTTGTAGGCCTCGAACTCCCCGCGCGGGAACGATCCCGACGACTTCATGATCCGGCACTCCGCCGTGATGGCGTTCTCCGCGGTGTCGAGCGTGAGCGCACAGCGCCCGAAGAGGTTGTCGAGGCTCTCCGTGCGGGGCAGCGCCTCGATGCGCAGGTTCTCGGGCAGGCGGATCGTGATGCGCTCCGTGTCGCAGTAGCCGGTCTCGCGGAAGAGGTCGTTGGCGCGGTTGCGGGCCGTCGTGACACCCGGCTCACGGAAGGGAAAGAGCGGCACGAAGCCCCGCTCGCCCGAGAAGTTGACGAAGTGCGCCGCCGTGAAGTCGTAGGTGATCTCGATCACGGGGATCGACGCCTTGTGCTCCGTGCAGGCGATCCGCGTGATGGCGGCCGTCGGGAGTTTCAGCTCCCCGCGCAGGTAGTCGGTCCGATCGCGTGCGTCGAGTTTCGGAAATCCCATCTTCCATTCGTACTGCACGGCCTCGTAGCGTTCGGTGATGTGCCCCGCGACCGAGCCGTCGGGTGCGACGTCCAGCTCCACGTGGCGGACCATGCGGTTCAGCGTGTCGGCATACCGGGGCAGCGTCGTGAAGACCCCGCCCTCGCGCGTGATGAGGATGGCGTCGTGTCCCGCGATATCTTCGTGGATGTAACCGAACGGAATCTCCGTATTCGTGCATTCGAGCCACAGCGTGTCGGCCGCGAGCGGGACGCGCAGGATGGCGTGGTTGGCCTGGTTTGCCGAGGCGAAGTCGCGGAACATGCGCGGCCGGTCGAGGTGGATGATCGCATAGTCCGAGTCGATGCCGCATTCGGCGAGCAGGGCCCGCAGGTAGTTCGCCAGCGCCTTGCAGTCGCCGAACTTCGTGCGGAAGACCTCGGCGGCCGGCATCGGCTGAAGGCCTCCGATACCCAGCTGGATGCTCACGTAGCGGGTCGTGGCGCCCAGATAGTCGTAGAGTGCGCGGACCTTTTCGCGGGGTGTCGCCAGCGTGTCCGTGAGGGCGTGCACCTCCCGGCGGAGGGCGTCGGGCAGGGCGTCGCGCCCTTCGAGCAGCTCCCGCTGCCAGGCGCCGAACGACCTCCAGTCGCGCATGCTGCCCTGCGTCTGCCCGTAGCGGAAGTCATACGGCACGGCGAAGACCATCGGCAGCAGGTCGATCAGCCGGGGCATCATCTCCTCGGCCTCCACGGCGGGCAGCTGTTCGAGCTGCCAGCGGTAGATGTCGCACCCCTTCTCCGTGCGCTTCTCGGGTTCGCCGGTGCGGCAGCACTTGTAGCCGAGCGGCGTGCCGGCCGGCACGGAGAGCGTGTAGGCAGCCTTCTCGAGCGAGGTTGCGGTCGAGGCGACGGGCAGAAACGGCGCAAAGGCGAGTATGCCGTCGTTGCAGGCGATTTCGTACTCCACGTCGACGGTATAGGGCACCGTCGGGGCGAGGATTTCGAGCGTGTAGTAACCCGCATCGTCGGCCAGCCCCGACGAATATTCGCTGTATTTCAGCTCCGAGCGCTTGAGTTTGCGGATTACCTTGCCATGGGCGTCGCGCACCGTTCCCGCAAAGCTCTTCAGCGCGCTGTTGCGGTCCACGACACAGGTGAAGAACCCCTTGCGGGCGGCCGACTGCCGGAGAATCGTGATCTGCCGGTGGTGGCGCTCCACGACGTTGGTCGGCGAGGTGTAGGTCGTTTCGGTTTCGTCGAGCCGCACGACGGCATCGCTCTCCGCAAGCAGGGCCTCGGGGGATTGCGTCCGCGGACTGTGCTGCAGCAAGAAGCGGCAGCAGCAGGCCGCCCAGCAGCATGACAAGGAGTCGCAGCATGGCTCTACTGTTGTTTGTGGAGGACGATCTTGCCGTTGCACATGTTCACGACGGCGCCGTAGAAGGCCTGCAGGTCGGCGTACTCTCCGGGCTGGAAGATGAGTCGTTTCTGTTTGAATTGCATGCGGAACTGGATGGCTCCGTTGGCGGCCTGCACGATGTAGGAGCAGGTGATGTCACCGTTGAACGCATTGAGCCGGACAGCCCGGGGCAGCTCTTCGACCACGTAGCCCTCGGGCAGGCGGATGGTGCCCTGGATGAGGTAGGAGTCCGCGTTGTCGAACTCCACGGGATAGCTGCGCTCGGCACTCCGGAAGGGGTTCTCCGACAGGAAGGGAATGACGGTCGCGTCGAGATAGATGAAGTCGCCGGCCTTTTCCGTTTCGCGCGTCATCGCATACTGCTGTGTGAGCAGGGCGCTGCCCCGGCCGTTGATCGTCAGGCTGTCGATCCGGATGTGGTGACTCTCTTCCAGTCCTTCGGCATACTTCTCCTCCGAACCGGCCTTCGTGCAGGCGGAGCTGTACTGCATGGCGGACTGATTGGTGAATCGTTCGGTGATCCATCCGCGCAGCGACAGATCGCTGTCGAAGTGCAGGTTCATGTTGATGACCGTACTGCTCGGTGAGAGCTGCGAGATGTCGCATCATCCGACGTTGCCGTCGACCCCGTAGATGCGCGCACGGTCGACGAGCAGCTCGGTCGGCAGCAGATCCACGTCCGAGTCGGGGTCCGTGCCGTCGAGATAGGCGAACTTTCCGTCGTCGAGCGTCACCCGCAGAATGAAGGTGTTGATGCCGTCCAGCGTGGCGTACATCTGGGGCAGACGCCCCATCGAACGCGGATTGAA
>DXDC01000244.1 GCA_019115685.1 Candidatus Agrococcus pullicola | reverse complement strand
CCATAGACCGAGAAGTGTGCCCGAACCGCGTGGTTCTGGCACTGGATGTCGGCGACAGCGCACAAGAGACGGCAAGATAGAGGGATGAAGATCCTGTCGATTCAGTCCTCGGTGGCGTACGGCCACGTCGGCAACTCCGCTGCCGTCTTCCCCCTGCAGCGTCTCGGTCACGAAGTGTGGCCGGTGTTCACGGTGCACTTCTCCAATCACACGGGGTACGGGGCATGGCGGGGGCCGATGTTCCCGGCGTCCGACGTCCGCGACGTCATCGTGGGGATGCAGGAGCGCGGTGTTCTCGGGGATGTCGACGCAGTGCTCTCGGGCTACCAGGGCGGCAGCGATATCGCCGATGTGATCCTGGAGGCCGTCGACATGGTGAAGGCGGAGAACCCAGCCGCGACCTACACGTGCGACCCCGTCATGGGCAACGCGAAAAGCGGCTGCTTCGTCTCGGACTTGATTCCGCCGCTGCTGCGCGACAGGGTGACGCCGAAGGCCGACATCATCACGCCGAATCAGTTCGAGCTCGGCTACCTCACGAACACGAACCCTACCGATCTCGAGTCCACGCTCGCTTCGGTGGATGCGGCGCGCGAGCTCGGCCCATCCGCGGTGCTCGTCACCAGCGTCGAGCGCCCCGACCGGCCGGAGGGCACCATCGAGATGCTCGCCGTGGATGACGAGGGGGCTTGGATCGTGCAGACTCCGCACCTGCCGCTCAAGGCGAACGGCTCCGGCGACGTCACATCGGCGCTCTTCACCGCGCACTACCGGACTTCGGGTTCTGCTGCCGAAGCGCTCGGCAAGACCACCTCGAGCATCTTCGATCTGCTGCAGTTGACCCTCGACTCCGGGGAGCGCGAACTGCAGCTCGTGGAGGCGCAGGAAGCGTACGCGCATCCCCGCGAGCAGTTCGAGGTACAGCTGGTTCGGTAGTTAGCCGACACCCCACCGGATGGGCCCGGAACCGATTCTCGTCCGGCGGCCTGCTCGCGATTCGGGAAACGCCTACTCAGCCGCATGCTCAACAGGCGTTTTCCGAATCACCGGCAACGCACGATTCGGGAAACGCCTACTCAGCCGTGTTCTCGGTAGGCGTTTTCCTTCTACGGAGCCGTGCGCAGTTAGGTTGTGCGCTCCGAAGTTCGCTCACGCCAGATACCGACGAACGAACCCGCACCTCCAACGAGACTCGTCCAAAAAATAGAGCCGGGCCGCACTCCCCGGAAGTAGCGCGCGGCCCGGCCCTGGTTCTGTGTGGCGAGCCCCTATGCGGTCTGCTTCGCCATGAGCTCCAGCACCCTGATCACCTGCGACGAGTACCCGAACTCGTTGTCGTACCAGACGTACATCACGAGGTGATTGTCGGTCGCAATCGTCGCAAGCCCGTCGACGATGCCGGCGCGGTTGCTGCCCACGAAATCGGTGGAGACGACCTCGGGAGAATCGATGTAATCGATCTGCGAGCTCAGGTCGCCGGTCAGCGACTCCTGCCGTATCTCGTTATTGATGGTGCCGCGATCGACAGGCTTTTTCAGCGTCAGGTTCAAGATCGCCATCGATACATCCGGCGTCGGAACACGGATCGCGTTGCCCGTCAACTTGCCCTCGAGTTCGGGCAGCGCTTTCGCGACGGCTTTCGCGGCTCCGGTCTCGGTGAGCACCATGTTGAGGGCCGCGGAGCGTCCGCGCCGATCGCCTTTGTGGTAGTTGTCGATGAGGTTCTGGTCGTTGGTGTACGAGTGCACGGTTTCGACGTGGCCGTACTCGATGCCGTACCACTCGTTGATGACCTTGAGCACGGGGGTGATCGCGTTCGTCGTGCAACTTGCTGCCGTGACGATGCGTGATTCGGGGGTCACTTCGTCGTGGTTGATACCGAAGACCACGTTCGGCAACCCACCCTTACCGGGTGCCGTCAGCACGACCCGGGAGACGCCGTTTGCCTGCAGGTGCTGTTCCAGCCCGGCCTCGTCGCGCCAGCGTCCGGTGTTGTCGACGACGATGGCGTTGTCGATACCGTAGTCCGTGTAGTCGACCGTGGACGGGTCGCTCGAGTAGATGACTTGAATGCGTGTGCCGTTGGCGATGATCGCGCTGCCCGCTTCATCCACTTCGATCGTGCCTTCGAACGCACCGTGCACGGAGTCTCGCCGCAGCAGGCTCGCACGCTTCGTGAGATCGTTGGGGCCAGCGTTGCGGACGACGATGGCTCGCAATCGCATTCCGGTTCCCGAGCCCTGGTGCGCGATCAGGATGCGTGCCAGCAGGCGCCCGATGCGCCCGAACCCGTAGAGCACGATGTCCTGGGGGTTGTGCGGCTGCGTCTCCTCCAGATCGCCGATGACGGTGCGTGCGAAGGATGCGAAATCTTTCTCGGAGTCGGACGCTTCAGCAGCGAGCGCCCCCAGATCGAGGGACGTATCCTGCACACCTAGCTCATCCGCGATCTGCAGCGCCAGCAGGGAGTTGCTCAGCGAGAGTTCCTCGTCGGCGATACGACGCGCCCAGCGGTGCGCCTTCACGACGTCGATCGCCGAGGTGTTGACGAGCGTCCGCCCAAACACGCTGGTGACAACGTTTCGTTCCCGATACAACCGACCGATGAGAGGGATGGACTCTTCGGCGGTTGCCACTTTCGACAGCCAGGTCTTATGCGCCTCGTTGCACGAGTCGTCGGTCACGTGGGGGATCCTCTCTGCAGATGTGCATTCCTTAACCAGTTTGACCGAACAGCACTGTGGCCACCCGCACTACGGGTGGCCACAAACGTCACAAATACACTTGCAGGAAAGAACTACTGTTCTTTCGCCGCGAAGGCTGTGGCTGCCTCGACGATTTCCTCGACGGTCGCGCTCAGCGACTTGTTCATCGCCTCCGTTCCCTCGAACTCCCCTTCGTCAGTGAACTGGCCCCACGGGTGGGCGATCTCGACGTTCGCGCGCGTGCGGGGCATCCCCAGGAATCCGACAGTCTCACCGAGCCCCGCAACGCCACGCGTTCCGGACGACTGGCCTCCGTACGAGACGAAAGCGACGCTCTTGTCTCGCCACTCGTGCACGAGGTAATCGATGGCGTTCTTCAACGGAGCAGTGAAGGAATGGTTGTATTCCGGCGTCACCCAGATGAACGCGTCGGTCTCGGCAACGCGCTTCGCCCACGCTTTCGTGTGCTCCTTGGTGTACTGCTGCGCAGCCGGGTGGTTCGGCTCGTCCATGAACGGCAGGTTGATCTCCTTGAGATCGGCAAAGTCGACCTCAACATCACGTGACGAGAGTTCGCGCTCGACCCATTTCGCAACGGGAAGACCGGTTCGGCCCTCGCGGACGGATGCAACGAGAATCATGACTTTAGCCATACGTATTCCTTTCATGGAGGCGGTGTGCTGAGCACGTACTCCATAAGCTAACGCAGGGCGGTCCAGTGCATTCCCGATCGCGCAGACGCGAGCCATTGCCCGCTGCCCAACGACGAATATGACATCCTGGAAAGCATGTCGGACACACACTCACTCGCCGACACCGAGACGCGCACGTCGCTCGGGCACGGTTGGTCGACCACGGTGTGGGATGACCCCGTCAATCTCATGCCCTACGTCACCTACGTGTTCCGTCAGTACTTCGGATACTCACGTGAGGATGCCGAGCAGCTCATGCTGCAGGTACACACGGCCGGCAAAGCCTCTGTGGCCTCCGGTGATCGGGAGCAGCAGGAGCGGCACGTCGCAGCGATGCACGGCTATGGCCTGCAGGCAACGGTGGAGCGAATCTGATGCGGGCGTGGGAGCGAACGGATGAC
This sequence comes from Candidatus Agrococcus pullicola, assembly GCA_019115685.1. Lineage (GTDB taxonomy): Bacteria > Actinomycetota > Actinomycetes > Actinomycetales > Microbacteriaceae > Agrococcus > Agrococcus pullicola. Next base: position 1,424 of record DXDC01000244.1, on the reverse strand, counting down.
GGCGTCAGTGCCCGCTTCGAGGATGCCGAGGCGGCTATGTTCGAGAACCTTGCCGATCAGCTCAAGCTGCTGCATCGTGCAGCAGCACAGGGCGCTGTTGAATTCGCCGATCCGGCTGTCCAACGACTGTACCCCGATGGCTACAGCGACCCCGAAGAAGCGAAAGAGTTCAAGCGCTTCTCGCTGCCGCAGATCGCCGAGAGCAGAGAGCGCGCTCAGGACGCCATCATCGTCGGCCTCGTCACTGCCGACCGCAAGGAAGGGCACCGTATCGTCACCGTCGGCGATGATGAGGTCGACGACTGGCTGCGGGGTGTCAGCGACATGCGCACTGTTCTGTCGAGCCGCATCGAGCTCGGCCCCGGCGGCCCGAACACCGATTTCGACGAGGACGATCTCGAACAGTTCTCTGCGGTTGTCGATTGGCTCGGTTTCGTACAGGCGAGCCTGCTCGAGGCGCTCTAGCAGCGCGGACGTCGCTACTGCTCGCCGCTCAGTGATGATGGTGCACGCCGCGCGGTAGCGCTGTCGACCCCGGTTCCGTGAGCGAAAGCGCGGGCGTCGTAATCGTGGCGACCACAATCGCACCGGACACGAGCGCAGCAATCATGCGTCCTGATCCCGCATTCCTCTTCTCAGCAGCTGGATTCCGCAGCTGCAGCGCAGCCGTGATCGCGACACCCCACTGGAAGAGCAGCAGCGCTGCGACCGGCACGAATCCGATCAGCCCGCCGAACACGAGCGCCAGGGACCCTGCGGTTGTGACACCGCAAACCCCTAGCAACACACGCGGCGCGGGGATTCTGTCGGTTCGCAGGACGAGCCCTCCGAACCCCAGCTGCGATACGGCGAGCACGCCGAGGGGCACCGCCAGCACTGGTTGCAGCCCCGCAGCGAGCGCGAACAGGATGAGGCTTGCCCCCGCAAGCGCGAGGGCAGACCACACCGTACGGAACATCAGGCGGCGCCGGTTTGGGGGGGGTGTGGACATTACGGTCGGCTGCGACGCCGACTCCCAGCAGCAAGAGCGCGCTAGCAAGGTGCAGCACGTGATCGGCCGTGTTCAGCGCCAAGATGTTGAGCGCGGAATCAGCGATGAAGAAGCCGACGATTCCCAACAGCAGGTATGCCGCACCAACGACAACGTTCACCGACTTCGCGACACGAAGACCTGTGAGTCCTCCGGCCAATAGTGCAGCACCTATCAGCAGATGCGCGATGTTGTGGAGCGGGTTCACCTCGAATACGCCCAACAGGAGCCCACCGTCGGTTGCGAGGAATCCGACGCCTCCCGTCACAGTGAATCCGAGAACGCCCACGAGCACGTACACCGCGCCGAAGACAGTACCGATGAGCTGGTTTGCTGATTTCTTCATGATGCCCTCCTGGAACATTGCACCGCGTCGTTCGCGGTTTGCATGGCT
>DXDC01000243.1 GCA_019115685.1 Candidatus Agrococcus pullicola | reverse complement strand
TTCGAACACCTGCTCGGTAGCTTGCGCGCCCTCGATCTCGACGCGGTCGCCAGCCGCGCCGACGCCGACGCGGCGCTCGCCGAGCCCATCCCGAATCCGACCGTCCGCGGGTTCCTCATGCAGAATCTTCGCCGAGATGGCCACGACTTCACCTGGCAGCCCAACCTCGAGCTGCTGTACACATCCCTGCCGCGAATCGCAGGCTTTCCCGATCAAGAGGACGCGACGTTCGACGGCCCGACGCTCTGGATCGCGGGGGGTCGCTCGGAGTACGTCACCGACGAAGCCGTGCCGATCATGCGTTCGCTATTTCCCAATGTCAGGAAAGCAACGGTCAAGCAGGCCGGCCACTGGGTGCATTCCCAGCGCCCGGAGGAGTTCCTCGGTCTGCTGCGGGCATTCCTCCCCGGTGAAGCCTGATGGCGTTTCTTGCCCGTGCTGAGTTCGTGAACAGCCTCGGCTGGCGGTAGCGTCGATGTATGGTTTCTGATCCGGTATTCGAGGCGCCGTTGCGCATCGCATTCGTCGTGCTGCACACGTCTCCCATCGATGAGCCGGGCACGAAGGACGCCGGTGGCATGAATGTCGTCGTGCGAGCGCAGGCCGAGCACCTCGCCGCCACGGGACACACCGTCGAACTCATCACCAGGAGACAGGACTCGGAAGCCCCCTCCGTTGTGGAGATCGCGCCCCGGCTCCGCCTGCACACGCTCGATGCGGGCCCTGCACGCACGATCGACAAGGGTGACCACGAGGGCCTCATCGATCAGTTCCGGGCACGCCTTGAAGATCTCTTCCAGCGCCTCCAGGTCGACATCATCCACGGAGAGCACTGGTTCTCGGGCATCGCCGCGCTACCGGTTGCCAGAGCGCTCGGCATCCCCTTCGTGCAGAGCTTCCACTCGATCGCCGTCGACGAGTCCGAGCCGCTCGATGCGGGCGAACGAGCGGAGTCACCGGGCAGGCTGGCAGGGGAGGCCATGCTGGCACGGGAGTCGTGCGGGCTGGTCGTCATAAGCGAGGCCGAGCGCGACACGGTCATCAACCGGCTGGGAGCGGCGCCGGAGTGCGTCTTCATCGTGCCGCCGGGCGTGGATGCCGACCTGTTCCACCCGGAGGCGGATTCCGTTCGGGAGCGTTCCCGGCAACGACTGGTCGTCGCGGGCAGGTTGCATCCGCTCAAGGGAGTCGACCTTGCCATTCGCGCGCTCGGGCAGATCCCCGCGCAGCAACGGCCCGAGCTGATCGTTGTCGGTTCTCCCCCTCCAGACGGGACTGAATACGCCGAGTCGCTCGTGGCACTGTGTCGCGAACTCGCTGTCGAAGCCGACGTGCGGTTCGTCGGCGCGAAGACCAGAGTTCCGCTGGCCGAAGAGCTCAGGAGCGCAGACATCGTCTTGATGCCCTCGCACTCTGAGACGTTCGGTTTGGTGTCGCTCGAGGCAGCTGCCAGCGGCGTGCCCGTCATCGCCTATCGATCCGGCGGGCTCCGGGAGTCTGTGCTGGACGGTCGCACGGGCATACTCGTGGACACACGAGATCCAGCCGCATGGGGGAGGGCGATACTGCAGCTTCTGAATGATGAGGCGCTGCGATCCCGGCTTGCCGTGCAGGCTCGCGAACACGCAGAACGGATGAGTTGGGAGACATCCACAGTTGCTCTGCTGGAGGTCTACCGGAAGAAGCTCGATGACCAGCGGGAGCAATCGTGAGTGACGACAGCCCGCTCCTAGGGGCGCTGCTGCAGCGGCGGGAGCCCCCGCTCCGGGTGCTGGTTGTGCATGCGCATCCCGATGACGAGGCGCTGTGCGGTGGTGCTCTCCTGCGTGAACTGCACGAGCGCGGCGTCCGTGTCAGCCTGCTCACGTGCTCGCGCGGAGAGGCCGGGGAGATCGTCGCCGGCGCGGTGCCGGCCGACACGCCCGAGTGGCGACTCCCCGAGATTCGGGAACGCGAACTGCGAGGCTCCGCTGACGCCCTGGGCATAGCGGATCAATTCTGGCTGGGAACCCCTCCCGCGCGTGCACCGGGTTTGCCCCCGCGGCAGTATCGGGACAGCGGGATGCGTTGGATCCGTGAGGGTCTTGCCGGACCCGCGGACACGCACGATGCCGGGTCGCTCACCGCCGCTGGGCTGGCAGAAGTCGTCGCCGACATCGAGGCCGCCATCGACGTGACCGAGCCCGACCTGATCGTCAGTTATGACGATCGCGGAGGCTACGGTCACCCCGACCACGTGCGTGCCCGAGAGGCGTCACTGTCCGCGGCACGCGGCCGGGGCATCCCGTTCGCGGAATTCACGGAGGATCGACAAGCCTCCGGTGTGCTCTGGTTTTCGTTACCGCAGCACCGCGATGCCGTCTCGGCCGCGCTGCGTCACCATCGCACGCAACTCAAGGTCGATGGTGACGAAAGCGGACTCACGCATTCCGGCGGTCAATGGCAAGCGCTGCCGCTGGAGATCGGGTTACGCCCGATCACCCACTGACTTCGAGCTTCTCGAACTCACCGCCAGTGCCGTGGGTTGTCGCCTAGTTGTCGCCGATCAGCGTCTTGAGCTGTTCGATCTCCTCGGCCCGCACCCCGACCGCTCCGCCGGTCGATTCGATGAGCAGACCGAAGCCGGGCTGCATGCCCTTGACGATGAGCTTGACCGGTACCGGCGCGAAGGTCTGCGTCACCTCAGCGACCTTTGCCGCGAGTTCCTCGGCGGGCTCGGTGAACGCGAGCACCATCGGCTCGTCGCGTACCTGCACCGTCAACGGAGCGGACGGTGAGCCCGGATCATCCTCCTGCATGCGGAGCGGCACGACGAGAATGCCCTCGATCAGGGCCGCTTGAAAGTCTTCCTGGGTGACGTCGCCTGATGCCAGCCCGCTCACCGCGTTCGTCAGCGTGGAGTAGTCGATTTCCTGGTTGCCGTCCTGTTCACTCATTACGCCAGTCTAGGGGCTTGAACGAACGGCTAGGCTGACTGCATGCCCACTCGACTCGACGCAGTTCAGCACGCCCAGGATTTCATCGATTTCGTCGCAGCGGCTCCCTCGAGCTATCACGCGGCCGCGGAGGGAGCGAGGAGGCTTGCTTTCGCGGGGTGGCTGCAGCAGGACGAACGGGATGCGTGGGACGCATCCCCGGGCGGCCACTTCATCGTACGCGGCGGTGCGCTGATCGCATGGTGGATTCCGGAAGAACTAGCGGAGGACTCGGCATTCAGAATCGT
>DXDC01000242.1 GCA_019115685.1 Candidatus Agrococcus pullicola | reverse complement strand
GCTTCTTCTCGGGCTCAGGAAATCCGATCTTGCGCAGTTCCTCGGGCGTCCACCCGGCCGTGGTCGCGGCGTTGTACGCCTTCACGTCAGCTGCTTCGAAGAGCTGTGCTCGCTCCTTGATCCGTGCTTCGAGGTTCGCTCGCTCACGGTCCGCGTCCTCGCGCTCTTCCGCCAGCTCTTGGCGGGCTTGAGCGAGCATGCGCACAGTCTCTATCCGCTGATCCTGTGCAAGCCTCGCGCGCTCGACAGCCTCTTCCGGTGTGGGTGTAGTAGCCATGCTCCGAGCGTACCCGGCGCCCGTGCCGTTGGTCGATGTTCCGGCACAGACCGCGCGGCCCCGCCGCCCGGTCTCTGGCCTGCCAGCATGAGACACTCCTAATCGCACCCCGGACGGAGCAAGCTATAGAGTTAGGTTCCCTAACTCGCTTGGACTCTCGACTTTGTGTCGAGGGTCGGGCACACTATTCGTGTGGTCCCCGCACAGGGCGGGGTCGCTGCGCTGGGCCGAGGAGGTGCCTGCCATGGCAGAGAACGAGTCCCGCCGGGCACTGTTCTCCCGTCGTCGACGCGCGAACGTCGACGGGGGCCGGCAGCACTTCCACAAGGTGGGCGTCTCTCCCGAGGAGGAAGGCGCACTCGTGCGCCTCGCTCACGAGCAGAACGTCACGATCCCGCGGCTGCTCGTGGAGGCTGCACTGTCTCTCGATCAGCGCGAGACGCCGACCGAGCGCAAGCAGGCCGTGGCCGAGCTGTTCAAGCTCCACCGGCTGCTCGCCGCCATCTCGAACAACGTGAACCAGATCGCGCGCGCCACCAACGCCACCGGCGAGGTGCAGGACGAGGTGCGCGCGACCCTTGATGCGGTGCGGCGAACCGCGGTTCGTATCGATGATGCCGTGGATCGGATGGCTAGCTGATGTTGCTCTCTGGTGGAGTCAGTGTCTCGGATGGGGGTGGCGATCCGGCAGGGAGTATTTTGAGCGTATTGCCGATCGTCCTGTCGACGATCGCCATCGTCTTCACGGCCGTAACGCTTGTGTTCAATACGCGGAAGTCGGCGCGCGATGCCTTGTGGAGCTACCTTCAGGTGCTTGTCTCTTCAGAGACCGCAAGAAGCCGGTCCATAGTTGGCGAGGCTGCACGCGTTGAGCAGCCTAAAGCGGCTGCGAGGATCGTGAAGCTCTCGCAGTGGAAGAGGGGTCAGTTCTCGACTCTGACATACCCGGATCTTCCTGCTTGGGAAGCGGAGCTTGAGCGCTACATGGATGCCATCTTCCAGATGATGTGGGTGGTCTCTCTGGCGGCGCCCGCATTGGGTTCCCACTCCCGTGTCGCGAGCTTGGTAGTGGGACGGTCGACTGCCCTGTACCGTGCTCAGGTTTATGAGCATTTGAATCTGATCATGCCTGACCTCCACACAGCGGTAGAGCTGTGGGGTGCCGGGTTTGATTCGGGCGACTCGCGCGATCTTGTGGATGCCGCTCTCAACGCCATTCCTAGCTGTCAGAAGTACGGCAAGGACGGATGCGTTGAGCTGGTCGGGTTCCGCTTCGGCGATCTTCCGAACGTAGCCATCGGCAGAGTGAAACCGAAGCGTTCAGAGGCAGACGGCGGCGCGTCATGATGCCTAACGTTGTGCGTGGCGATCGGATGGCGGGTCTGATGGTCTACCTCGCGGGGCCGGGCCGCGCGAATGAGCACACCGAGCCGCACCTCGTCGCGGGCGATCCGGCCATGCTCGCGTGGCACGACGACGCCGAGCTGAGCCGTGATTCCGCACTTGCGATCGCCCGTCATCTGGACCGCCCGCACACCGCTCTCGAGGTCGACGTGAAGGGCGGGCACGTCTGGCACTGCTCCCTGTCGCTGCGCGCCGACGAAGGCATCCAGACCGACGAGAAGTGGCAGGCGATCGCCAACGACTTCGTGCGCGCCATGGAGTTCGACGACCCCGACTCTCCGAAGGCCGCGTGCCGCTGGGTCGCCGTCCGCCACGGACTGTCGAAGAACGGCAACGACCACGTGCACATCGTCGTCGACCTCGTGCGCGAAGACGGCACCAAGGCCAGCGTGCACAACGACTTCCACCGCGCCCAGAAGGTCAGCCGTGCGCTCGAGGTGAAGCACGGCCTAGAACCCCTCGAGTCCGCCAAGGCTGAGCGCGCCACCCGTGGCTACAAGCCGGCCGAACGCGAGGCCCAAGCGACCGCCCGCGCCCGCGCCAAGTACGAACGCGCCCGCAAGAACGATGCCCAGCAGCAGCACCCCGCGTGGGATCACCTCGAGACCGAGGACCGGCGCGCACGGGTCGCCGCCGAGCTGCGCACCGATCAGCCCCGCTACCTCCTCGCCGTGAAGGTGCGCGGCTGCGCGGCAGCCGCCGACGACGAGGCCGAGTTCGTGCGCCGCATGCGCCGCTCCGGTCTCCTGGTCCGTCCCCGCTTTGCAGACGGCCGCACCGACGTCGTAACGGGCTACAGCGTTGCGGAGCGACCGACCGCAGGGGAGCGCCCCATCTGGTACGGCGGTGGACACCTCGGCAGGGACCTACGTCTGCCCCGGCTCCGCGAGGCTTGGCCCGACACCCCCACGGGCGCCAGCGAGGCCGTCGACGAGTGGACCGCGGCCAAGCGCGGCCGCCGCGTCGTCGCACCCGGCCGAGAAGCCAGCGAACCCGACCCCGCACAGTGGGAGCAGCGCA
>DXDC01000241.1 GCA_019115685.1 Candidatus Agrococcus pullicola | reverse complement strand
CGCGGGACATCCATCCGGATATGCAGGCCGACTACGTGCTGGCCAACCCGCCGTTCAACATCAAGGATTGGGCCCGCCGCGAGGATGACCCGCGCTGGACGTTTGGCGTGCCGCCCAAGCGCAACGCCAACTACGCGTGGATGCAGCACATCGTCTCGAAGCTGGCGCCGAACGGCGAGGCCGGGGTGGTGATGGCCAACGGGACCATGACCTCCACGACCAGCGGCGAGGGCGATATTCGCAAGGCCATGGTGGAGGGCGACGTGGTGCAGTGCATTCTTGCCCTGCCCGGCCAGCTGTTCCGGTCGACCGGCATCCCGGTGTGCGTATGGTTCTTTGCCAAGAGCAAGGCTGCCGGCAAGGGCGGAAGCGTCGACCGGCGTGGCCAGGTGCTGTTCATCGACGCCCGCGAGCTCGGCCACATGATCGACCGCGTCGAGCGCACGCTCAGCGACGACGACCTGCACCGCATTGCCAACACCTTCCGCACCTGGCGGGGCCGCACGTCCGCCGAGGGCGAGTACGAGGACGTTCCCGGCTTCTGCAAGTCGGCGACGCTGGAAGAGATCAAGGCCGCCGGCTACGCACTGACTCCCGGCCGCTTTGTGGGCGTGCCCGAGGCTGAGGAGGATCTTGAGCCGATCGACGAGAAGATCGCCCGTCTCACCGGTGAGCTCACCGCGGCGCTGGACGAGTCGGCCCGGCTGGACACCGTGGTCCGCGAGCAGCTGGGGAGGCTGGGGTGAAAGCGGTTTCGTTAGGTGGTGCCTGCGAGTCGATCAAGTATGGACTGACTGCGAGCGCAGATTGGTCGGGCGTGGGGCCGAAGTTCATCCGGATAACGGATATAGTTGGTGGCCTCTACGATCTGAACCTGGTCCCGAATGTCGGCGGTGGCGAGGATCCATACTCCAAGTACGTCGTCCTGAATGGGGACATACTCGTTGCCCGTACCGGGGCATCCGTCGGGGCAAGCTACATTCATATGCTTGGGTCAGATCCGGTGTTCGCCTCGTACTTGGTCAGATTTCGTGTACGCCCAGAGTTTGATGCGCGGTACGTCTACTACGTGACAAAGACCTCGGCGTGGCGCGACTTCATTTCGAGTAACGCGAACGCAAAATCGGCGCAGCCAAACATCAGCGCGTCGGCGATGTCGGAGTTTGAATTCCACGCGCCTGTTCTCGAACAGCAACGCGCGACCGGCGAGGTTCTCGGCGCACTGGACGACAAGATCGCCGCGAATCGCGACGCGAGCATTCGTGCAGAAGCACTAGCGGTAGCGGTGGCGGGCAAATCCACCCAACTCGTAAGGCTGGGTGAGGTCGCAAGACAACGCCGATCTTCGGTGTCGCCGATAAAACTCGGCATGGAGACGGTCTTGCACTTTAGTCTGCCTTCCTTTGATGATGGAAGAGCGACGTTGGAGCCAGCCAATGAGATAAAAAGTGCTAAGAACGAGATCAAGAATGCTGCAGTGTTGGTCTCGAAGCTGAACCCGAGGATTCCTCGTTTATGGCCAGTCGATACCGCGGCTTCGGACGTTCGTCGACTCGCGTCAACAGAGTTCATCGTGCTCGAATCGTCGGAGCTAGAAGTTGGCGAGCTGTGGGCTGCGATTCTGCGGGGAAATGTGTTTGGCCAACTGCAGTCACTCGTGGGAGGTACTTCCAACAGTCATCAACGCGTGCTCCCGCAGGACATCCTTGATTCTGTAGTGCCGGACCCGCGCCAGCTCAAGCAAGAGGAGCGGAGGCTGCTCTTGTCGCTCTGTCGCTTGAAGAACCAGCTGGTCGAGGAGAGTTACTCACTCGCCGGCACCCGCGACGAGTTGTTGCCCCTGCTCATGAACGGCCGGATCACCGTTAAGGACGCTGAGCGCGCCGTCGAAGGCGTGGTCTGAGTGAAAGCGGGGCGTCGCCGAGCTGGCGAGTTGATGACTGGTAGCCAGCGATACCGTCCGAGCTCACCTGGTGTTCGGCTGGGAAAGCAGATACTGACGGTGTCTGCTCCGAGGCCCCGCGGTGGGAATCACTCGTCCATCCTCGACGAGCTGACGGAGTACCGGCCGAAGCGTGTTCTTGGTGCGTCCCAGTGTCTCGGAGAGTTCGGCAATCGACATCGGCGCAATCGGAGAAAGGGCATTCAGCACAGCGAGTTCGGCACCTGTCGGCAGATCGGGGGCCCCTTTGAGGCCGAAGTCCTCTGGGCCGATCGGTTCGAGAACGCCCTCACTCACAAGCGATCGAAGTGTTCGGCGGGCTTCGTCCGAGTCCATTCCCACCATATCCCGGGCCATTCTGACGCTGACGTGCGTCTCACGGCGCGCGATGGCGAGAAGTGCATCCTCTCCACGCTCGAGGTCGCGACCGACGGCGTCACGCGCCCACCGGCGATGCGCCTCTGTGTCAGCTCCGTGCCGGCGAAGTTCGACCGTCACGCTGTCCGGGGTGAACGTGAATCGCGGCTCCTCCAGGGAGCGCGCACGCATCTCGTCGTACATGAGGGGGATCCCGCCTCCGCCGCCTTCTGCGACGGTTCCGCCAGCGCCAAGCGAGGGAACCTTCTTGAGGAGCTGGACCAAGGCCTGATTCCGGCACTTGGATACCCCGTCGCCGATCGTGTCCTTGGTCTTCTGCCACAGTCCGCCGGGACTGGTGACAGTGATCCGGTCAGGGTAGATGTCCACCGCCACGGCCTGTCCCAGAAACATGGGGTGGTACTCCCGATGAAGGACGGCGTTGCCGATGGCCTCGCGAAGAACTCTCTCGGGAACCTCCAGCTCGTCCCTCCGCCCGGTGTCCTCGATGACCGAATAGGTGCGCAAGTTCTTCCGCACGGCCTGCACCGCCTCATGGACGACCTCGGACAGCGGTCCGGAGCACTCAACCCGGTCTACGAAGCGCAGTTGCGTGGAAGCGGACGACTTCTCCACGGTGGGGTGCACACTGACGTCCACGAAGAGTTGTGGGAAGAACTGCTGCGGATACTGTCCGACGGTGAGCAAGCCGGCCAGCCGGACCTCGCCGCTGTTGTTGGTGACGTTGAGCCTGGTCAGCTTCTCGATGGTCGAATCGACGCCCTGCAATGCCTTGGAACCTTCGCGAGCCGAAAGCAGCGTGCCGACCAGTGTGTCATCAAGGTCTTTCACTTCGCACTCGGCCACGACGGCGCGGTCTGCTTCCGACGGAGTACATGCTGTCTGCAACTCGAAGATCTCGGTCCGGCTCAGTCGAACGTCCTGGTCGTCCTTCCGTTTGTAGCTCCCAGACTCGACGCCCTTGCTCCTGACATAACACGGCTTGGCACCGATGGAGTTTTCCGCGATCTCGATCGCGAGGACCTGCCCGCCATCCAGGGAGAACCGGCGAACTGTGTACTCCGGGGGCAGGACGAGACGCGCGCCGTCGGAGTTGCCATCACCCATCCCGTCGATGAACTGATTGCAGACGCGGTCTATTTCGAAGCCGTTGACCGCGGTGAATCCGCGATCCTCACTGACGCCGAGAACGATGAGTCCACCTGCAGTGTTGGCAAAGGCGCTCACCGACTTCCATACGGACGCTCCGAGTGCATTCGTGGTCTCTTTGACCTCGGTGATGGCGTCGTCCGTGCCCTGAGCACGCAGTCGTGCGACGGCTGCGTCGAAGTCGGACTGATCCACAGGGTGCCCCTATCACTGTTGTTCACTGTAGAACAGTGTAGGTCACTGTAGAACAGTGAGGAGTAGTGAGGAACAGTGAGCAGTAGTGACAACTCGGTGACCTTGCCCAGCGACAGCCGCATCACTCCCAGGAGGACTTTTCCATGACGCACGGCTGGTCCGAAGCCCAGGCCGAACAGGGCATCCTCGACGCCCTCGCCGACCGCGAGTGGGAACACCGCCCAGGCCCGTCGCTCGCGCCCGGCTCGGGGGAACGCGACTCGTGGCACGACATCGTCCTGCGCGGCACGCTCTTCCAGTCGCTGCGCAACCTCAACCCGGACGTGCCCGAGGAATACCTCCAGCAGGCCATGGCCGAAGTGATCACTCCGAAGTCGCAGGACGCGATCACCGAGAACCACCGGCTCCACCACATCCTGCTGGACGGCTACAAGGGCCTGACCTACATCGACGAC
>DXDC01000240.1 GCA_019115685.1 Candidatus Agrococcus pullicola | reverse complement strand
CCTTCGCGGCCGGCCGGAGCAGCTCCTCCTGCCTGGCCTCTTGAGTCATGCTCTTCCACGAGTGCGCTCGATGTGTATCGCCCACCACAGAGACGATAGGGATGCCCGCGTTTAGTGACTCAGTGAGCGAGGTGACCAGGTTCGTAGCACCCGGTCCTAACGTCGCATCGCAGAGACCGGGCCGACCTGTCGCCCGAGCATACGCATCGGCCGCGAACGCACCCGCGCGTTCGTCATTAACGAGAATGTGTCGTATGCCAAGTGCACGAGCGCCCTCATAGAAGGGAAGCAATTGAAAGCCGCCCATACCGAAGACGGGACCCGGTTCATACAGATTGACCATCTCCGCGACAGCCCTTCCGCCAGTCAAGGTGATTTTGCAGTTTTCGGCGGTAGCCATGTGTTTCCCTTCCTCGAGAGTTATGCATTGGGCGCAGCAGAGAGCGCTTCGATCAGGTCTATGAGTGCCATTCCTGGAACTGCTCCTTCCGCTCTGGCGAACTCGTTGACCGAGGAGACTATGCCCTGTTCCAGAGTGGAGAGGCCGCTGCCGATTTCGGCGCTTGAGCTGGAAACCGCTACTGCAGAGATGCCTTGATCATCCAGCGGAGAGAGACGGGAGATCCCTGCGTTCTCCTTACCGACACCCGCGTCGTTGAAAGCAGCGAACCGAACCGGATGCTTCAGCGCTCTCGTCGGAGAGTTGCCCACTAATCCTCCGTGCGAACCCGTGACGACAACGTGGTTCAACAGCGACGGTTCGATCTGCGAAGCTGAATCAAGAGTTGCAACGAGGTGGTCTCCTATGCTAAACCGACTGTCATGAAATTTGGCGCCCGCCGTCTTAGTTCCCGTAGCGGTGGAGCGAGTCAGTAGTGTGGCTGCCGAAGCGCAGCTCATGCCGACTCCAACTCCGAGAGCTTTAGCTGCGTCATTACGGGCAGAGACGATTCCGGACTCGAAAGTGTCTCTACCGTCCCCTATCCGTGCGGATGTATGCGCTACAACCGCTGCGGGAACACATGCGGCTTCGAGCTCGCACAACGCACGCAAACCAGCGCTCTCGAAACCGCCGCCGGCGTCGTTGAAAACAGCTGCCGAGACACCGATGCTTACAGCGAATCTGCCGCTCGCCGCAGCACCGTGCGAACCCGTAACAGCGACCGTACCGGCAGAGGCGGCCGAAATGTCCGTCACGCTATCGGCTACCAGCACACCATCGGGCACGGAACTGAGCAATTCCTGCCTCGGTGTCTTCATAACCTGAACAGTAGCATATTTCAGTCCTCAGTTCCGCTTAATGGAACTCAATGCATTGCGGATAGATCGATAAACTTAAGCACCCAAAGCGATAGGAGAACTCGTGGAACCTGTCCGCAGCGTGGCCCGTGCTGCTGCGATCGTCGATGTCGTCGCCGGACGAAGCCCCGAAGGCGCGCGCCTGATAGACGTGGTGGAAGCAACTGCATTGCAGAAAACCACGGCCCACAGAATCCTCGCTACGCTAGTAGGCCTGGAGTGGCTAGAGCACAGCGCTGAATCTGGCGTGTTCCATCTCGGCCCGAAGCTTGTCGGATTGGGTGGCGAGGCGCTGAATAGACACGGAATAGCCGAGATCGCCAGTCCTCGGCTGACTTCACTGTCGAGATTGACCGAAGACACAGTCTTCTTATCAGTACCAAGTGGCACAGAAGCTCTATGCGTCGATCGAGTGCTTGGCTCTTTCCCCATACGGACGCTCACACTGCAGGTCGGGGATCGACGGCCGCTCGGCATCGGTGCGGGTGCCATGGCCCTTTTGGCCTGGCAGCGGGACGCAGACATCGACCTGGCGCTGGCAACTCCCTCTTCGTCTCATCAATATCAGATGACCGACATGGCCTCGATGAAGCGGTCGATTCAAATCACTCGCGAACGGGGTTACTCCATCAACGATGGAGGAATCGTCCCAGGGGCTGTCGGAGTTGGCGTACCAGTACTGAACAGCGACGACACCGCCGTTGCCGCTTTGAGCATCGGTGCCATCGCTTCACGAATGACCACCGACCGGATGAACACGCTCGCAGAGCTCATGCGGACAGAAGCCACGCTGCTTGCCGACGACCTGCGTAGCGTTGCTCAACGACTCAGTCCTCCAAGCATTCGCAGGCTGCTACCCCCGCTCACCTAGAGAACGTTCATCCAGGCAGCAATTTCTGGAACACGGGCCAGGATCGACTCCACGATCCCGAAAGGGGTTTACCTACTCCTGCTTTTGGTGTTAAATGGGACTGTGTTCCAATCAATGGAACTTATTCGAGATTCCTGAAGCATCGGAGACGGACAATGACGTCAGAGACGACAACAGCCCCACAACGTCGCGCTGCTCGCCGAGCAGCCGCGGCCGCACTCGTGGGTACTCTCATCGAGTGGTACGACTTCGCGCTGTACGGTGCAGCCGCAGCGCTGATCTTCAACGTGCAGTTTTTCGGGGCCAGCGACCAGCTCACGGGTCTGCTGTCGGCATTTGCAACCTTCGCAGTCGGTTACTTCGCTCGTCCTATCGGTGGAATTGTCTTCGGACACCTCGGCGACCGGATAGGTCGTAAACCCGTCATGATAATAACCCTCCTCATCATGGGTCTCAGCACAGCTGCGATGGGACTACTTCCGACATACGCTTCGATCGGGATTTGGGCCGCGATACTGCTGGTGATCCTTCGTATCGTTCAAGGGCTCGGCGCGGGCGCAGAGTATGCGGGAGCAATCACACTGTCTGCCGAGGCATCAACGAAGGGGCGCCGCGGATACTACTCGTCATGGTCCGGTGTAGGCCTCTGGCTCGGAAGCGCCCTCGGACTGCTAACTTTCCAAGCACTCGTGTGGATGATGGGCGACGCATTCTTCGAGTGGGGCTGGAGAATACCTTTCGTGGCCAGCATCATTGTGGTGGCAGTAAGTCTGTTCATCCGTCTCAAAGTCGCTGAAACGCACACGGTAAGAAAGACAGCTGACACCAGCGTTGACAGAGTACCGCTCCTGCGTCTGCTGGCGACGGAAAAGCGGCGGCTCGCGGTGGCACTCGGCTCAAACTTCCTGCTCTCCGGCTTCACCTACATTCCGCAGGTATGGGCACTCAGCTACCTCACGAACAATCTGGGGATCGCAGCGAGCATTGCACTTGCGATCAACGCGGCGTTCTTCATAGTGGGCGCGCCGTTTCTGCCATTCTTCGGTCGCGTCGGAGATCGAATCGGACGACGTCGACTGTTCACTGGTGCGGCAGTATTTGCCATCGCCTGGACGGTTCCGATGTTCCTTCTCATGGACACTCGTAACCCTTGGCTCATCGCGTTCGCTCTCGTGACCTGCTGGGTAGGCGTAGCCGCTACGGGTGTGGCAGCGCAAGGAGCGTTCCTGACAGAGCTGTTCCCTCCCGAAACTCGGTTTTCCGGAGTGGCTTTCGCTCGTGAGTTGACCGGTGCGATTCTCGGCGGGCTCGCACCGCTCATCGCCACCGCGCTGTTTGCCGCGACCAATCATTGGTGGGCCATCGCGATCTTCATGATTGCGAACGCACTGGTTACGCTTGTGGCCGTTCGACTTTCGAAACACTTCCGCTCGGATGCCGATCAAGACCATGAAATTACGGATGACGCCAGGCTTCCAGACAGCCATGCAACAAGCGTCGACTAGATCGCGGCGGATGAAGCCTCCAGAGAGTGAGGTCTGGTAACAGCGTATAGCGAGCTACTCCTGCAGGACGTGCTGACTCACGGTCGCGTCCCCTGGGGTGGTGTAATTCTGGGTTCGAGTGTCACGTCGTGGACGTGGTGAGCCATCGTGCGATGGTCAGTGAGTACCGACTAAAGCAACTCACAGAAAGACACAAAGCACGATGGCTCTAGACCAGTCTGCCCTCCTCGAGCTCCTCGGGGAACTTCAGAACACGGATGTCTCGGATCGGATTCGTTCGGCGACCGAGAAGCTCTACCAAGAATTGATTGATGCGGAAGCGACCGCGTTCATCGGTGCGGCCCCGTTCGAGCGCACGATCGAGCGGGTGACGCAGCGCAATGGCACGCGGCCGCGGACGCTCACCACGACCGCGGGCCAATTGGATCTTCGGATCCCGAAGCTGCGCAGCGGCTCGTTCTTTCCGTCGCTGCTGGAGCGGCGCCGCCGCGTCGATCAGGCCCTGTTCGCGGTGGTGATGGAGGCGTACGTGCACGGCGTCTCCACTCGCAAGGTTGATGACCTGGTGAAAGCGCTCGGCGCCGACACCGGCATCTCCAAGTCCGAGGTCTCGCGCATCTGCGCCGGCCTGGATGAGGACGTTGCCGCCTTCCGCGACCGGCAGCTGGGCGAGACCGCCTACCCGTACGTGTTCGTTGACGCCACCTACTGCAAGGCCCGCGTGGGCCGCCGTGTCGTCTCGCAGGCCATAGTCGTCGCGGTCGGCGTCGCGGCCGACGGGCGCAGGCAAGTCCTCGGTTTCGACGTCGGAGACACCGAGTCCGAACCGTTCTGGACCGCGTTCTTCCGCTCCCTCAAAGCGCGCGGCCTTGGCGGGGTGAAGCTGGTTGTCTCCGACGCCCACGCCGGCCTCATCGCCGCGATCCGAGTCGCCTTCCAAGGCGCCTCCTGGCAGCGCTGCCGCGTGCACTTCATGCGCAACGTCCTCACCAGAATCTCGAGAACGGATGGTCCGATGGTCGCGGCGATCATCCGCACCGTGTTCGTGCCCCGAGGCAAGCGCGCTCTCGTGCGCGCCCAGTTCGATCAGGTCGTAACGATGCTCGAGCGATCCCACCCCGCCGTAGCGCAGAC
Source organism: Candidatus Agrococcus pullicola (assembly GCA_019115685.1). GTDB lineage: Bacteria > Actinomycetota > Actinomycetes > Actinomycetales > Microbacteriaceae > Agrococcus > Agrococcus pullicola. The sequence goes on along the minus strand of DXDC01000240.1, from coordinate 483 downwards.
GCTCGATGAGGTCCGCGACGAGCTACTCGCTTTCGCGGACTTCCCCTCCCAGCACTGGCAGCAGATCTGGTCCACCAACCCGCTCGAACGACTCAACAAGGAGATCAAACGCCGCACCGATGTCGTCGGCACCTTCCCCAACCCCGCCGCGCTGCTACGCCTGGCAGGACACGTGCTGATCGAGCAACACGATGAATGGGACAGCGCAGACCGCCGCTACTTCAGCGAGAACTCCATGAGACTCCTCGACCTCATCCCCGAGGAGGTGGCTCACCAAGAACTCACTGCGGCATAATCAAACCAACTGACCCGCACGATCTAGAGAAACTCCACCACACAGCGGGACGTGACCGCAGTTCACGCAACTGAGCGGACACCGCGGATGGCGATAGGCCGGTCAGTTCTGCAGTGCCCGAGACAGTGCCGCATTCGTCGAAGACCCGGAGAGTTCGCAGACGTGGATCAATCATGCACTTATTCTGC
>DXDC01000239.1 GCA_019115685.1 Candidatus Agrococcus pullicola | reverse complement strand
GCTTCAGGCCCGACTGGCCGTGGCGCTGGATCTCTGTCAGCTCATCCAGCAGCCTGTCACGGCCGCGGGCATCCAGCTCGGTCGCGAACTTGGACGCGCCAGTCGGGCTGGAGAGCACTCGAATCGACCGCCGCTCGACCATCGCGGCGATGCCGATCGTCGCCACGACCGAAAGCGCCAATTCGAAGTTCTCGGCGCCGATCTCATCCTGCGACGTGGTGAGACACACAAGCGTGTCGCTGCGTCTGGACGGTTCGAACTGCCGCACGAGCAGACTGCCGTGCTTGGCGCTGGTGCGCCAGTGCACGAGCCTGCGATCGTCGCCGGGCTGGTACTCGCGCAGCGAATGGAACGCGACATCGTCTGCCGTGAGGTCCTGCGACGGTTCACCCTCGAGATCCTTGACCAGGCCCGAGGACGCTGCCGGCACTCGCACGATGCGAGGATGCACCATGAGGGTCTGCCCGACGCTCAAGACCGTCAGTCGCTCGAGAATGCCGAGCGGGTCGGTGTGCGCTATCCGGACCGGCCCGACTTCGAGCTTCCCGCGGCGGGATGTGTCGATCGGCAACCGTATCTCGTTGCTCTGACCGCGTGCGAGACGCGGCAGAGCGACCTCGATCGTCTGCTTGCCTATCTCCACCTCGACCGCGTGGGGCATCGAAAGTCGGCCGCTCCTGCGCGCAACGAGCACAGCGTGCGCCGGGGAGCCGACCGCGACGCGCGGGCTCGTCAACTGCAGTTCTATCCGCACTCCCCTGCCTCGCAGAATCCAAGGCACCGCTGTCAGCAGCAGGATCAAGGCACCGACGCTCAGCACAATGAGTTCGTTCCACGCCAGCACGAAGCCGAGTGCGCCCAGCAGGACGACAACGGCGGCGAGCGCCCACCCCCACCCGGTGACGACTCGCAGTGCTTTACGGAACGCTCGCACGGCTAGTGCCGATCCCGTGGCGGTTTCGACTCGAGCACGATCTGCTGGATGACAGCCTCCGGGCTCGCGCCGTCGAACTCGGCCTCCGGCGCGAGGATGAGCCGGTGCGCAAGCGAAGGCGAAGCGAGCGCTTTCACATCGTCGGGCGTGACGTAGTCGCGCCCGCCCAGCGCCGCGTAGGCCCGCGCTGAGCGCAGGAACGCCATCGCGCCGCGCACGCTCACACCGAGGCGCACCTCTTCCGCGCGCCGCGTCGCCTCGGTCAGGCGAGCGATGTAGTCGATCACAGCGGGGGCGGCATGGACCTCGTCCACGGCGCCTCGCAGCGACAGGATCTCGGCGCTCGTCGTTACCGGCTCCAGTTCCGAGGCATCCAGTAAGTCCTCCTTCGTCAGGATGTCGACGAGCGTGGCGTGGTCCGGGTAGCCGATGGAGGTCTTGAGGCTGAAGCGATCGAGCTGAGCCTCGGGCAGCTGGTACGTGCCGGCCTGTTCGATGGGGTTCTGGGTTGCGAGGACGATGAAGGGCTCGGGCGCTGGGTGCGAGACACCGTCGACGGTGACGCGATGCTCCTGCATGACTTCGAGCAGGGCGGACTGCGTCTTCGGGCTTGCTCGGTTGATCTCGTCTGCCAGGACGACGTTGGCAAGAACGGGGCCGGGGTGGAATTCGAAGTCTCCCGTCGACTGGTTCCAGATGCTCACGCCCGTGATGTCGCCCGGCAGCAGGTCGGGTGTGAACTGGATGCGCTGCACGCTGCCGTCGATCGAGGCTGCGAGCGACTTCGCAAGCGAGGTCTTTCCGGTTCCCGGGTTGTCCTCCAGGAGGATGTGCCCGCCGGCGAAGAGGCCCGTAAGCGTCAGCCGAACCGCGTGCTCCTTGCCGACCAGCACCTGGCCGATGTTGTCGGCGAGCGCGGTCGCGACCTCTTCCAGGCGCTCAATTTTCTCAGTCATGCGGTTCCTCTCTCGTTGCCGTGCACTCAGGCGCTGCAGTTACCGGCGACGCTGTTCGGTGTTTGATCCGTGTAGGCGGTGCCCTGATACTCGACCGTTGTCGTCACTCGAGCGTCGGTGGCCCCGAAGGGAACCGGCTCACCCTCGGGCAGCGGCTCCCACTCACCGTCGACCTCCACTTCGACCAGGCCGGTCGTCGATGCACCGACCGAGTTCCGCGGCAAGCGCGTTTCCAGGGGCTGTCCCCAGGTACAGCCGTTCGTGAACTGCCCGTCGAGCGAGAATGGGACGACCTGTCCGTTGTCGGACTCGGAGCTGCAGAGGAGTTCTCCGCTCAGTTGTGCGCACTGCCGCACTTCGACAGTAAGGCTGGAACCGTATCCCAGGCGCCCGACATCCAAGAACGTGCCGGGGCGCACATCGACCCAGTGGGTCTCGTTCGAGCCGTCCGTCAGTCGCGCCTGGATACGGTGGTTGTTCGGCGTCATGGGGACGGATTCCACCTGCGGGTCGGCTGCGTCATCGCGGGCCTCAACGGTCACGGGCACCTCGTCACCGATCGCCTCCGGCGCTCCCGTCAGCGGTTCCGAGAACGACATGGAGCAGAACCATCCGTTGTCGGCGACGACGACGATGACGCTGTCCCGGCCCTCGGGAAGGGTCACGTCGTCGTACAGCCGATTCAGTCCATCGGGATTCCCTTCGCCGGAGGATCGACAGCGGTGGGAGTCCTCCGTCCCCGCATCGATGATCTCGACGCGGTACCGGACCCGCTCTCCACCGCCTGTCGATACCGAGCCCCATTCCACGCGCATCTCCGGCTCGCCCGGCTCGTAGTCCTCCGTATTGATCGCCGTCGTGCCGGGGCGCCCCACTGCAGTCATGCGGTGCACGTCGGAGTAGCGCCACATGTCATCGCCGACACCGGCGCCGTTCGTTGCGGCGATCTCGACTCGATAGGTCTCATTCGGTGTGAGATACGGCACGCTGACGGAACGGTTACTCGCGCTCACCTGCCGTTCGAAATTCGTACCGGGTCCGCTCACCCGGACGATGTAGCCGTTGACCGGTGTTCCCCCGCTCGGAACCGTTGCGGCATCCCAGGTAACACGCATCGTGCCGGGGGTCGACGTCGGCGTCGCCTGAATGCTCGACGCCCTCACCGGGTTCGGGAGCACATCGATGTGCATGGGTGCGCTCTGCTGGCTCGGGCTGCTGCTGCCGAGCGCGTTGGCCGCCACCGCGGTAAATCGGTAGTCGACCCCGCGTTCGAGCCCTCGTACGGTGCAGTCGCCGTCGAGCGAGCACGCGTATTCGTCGCCGAACTGGTCGCGCAGCACGAGTGACGTGAGCGGGCTGTTGTTATCGTCGGGCGGGCTCACCGAGACGAAGAGCGTGTCGGTTTCGAAGCGTTCCGTGACCTGCTGCGGCGTGCCGGGGCGGTCGGGTACATCCTGTATGTTCACCCGGATGGTTCCCCATACGGCCCTGTTGACGTCACGAGTGCCATCGAGCACCCGATAGCGCACCTGCACGGTTTCGACCGATGCCTGCCCGCTCGCGCTCACGGTAACCGTGCGGCCGTCACCGCTGAGTTGTGCCTCCACGCCGTCCTGGCCAGGAGCATCGACGAGGTCGATGATCAGCGGGTCGGAGAAAGGGTTGGTCGCCTCGTCGTTCGTCAGCGGCGAGAGCGATTGGCTCTCGCCCCGTTGCAGATCGACGGAATCGGTCACGGGCTGCACGAGCGGCCGCGTCGATGTGACGATTGCGAAGTTGAGCGTACCCGCCTGACCTTCGTTGTCGCCGCTGCTGACACCGAGAACTGCCGATTCGGTAGCGCCCGGCTGTGCTCTCGCAGCGACGCTCATCGTCAGCTCGCTGCCCTCTTGCGTGAGCTGCACGGCGCTGCCCGGCTCCTCCAGCACGGAGTACTCCAGGCGAGCGGGCTGATCGGCCGGATCGATCGTGATCCGGTTCAGGTCGATTGTGCGTGTTTCGCCGGGCTCGAGCGTGAACGTCGTACCGAGCAGCGTCGGTGGGACATCGTCGCCGCCGATCACGTTGATGGGCAGCACGACGTACCCGACCCTGCCGTCAGGGTCCTGCGGAGAACTTCCGTCGGTCACCTCCAGCGAAATATTCGCGGCCCCGAAGTACCCCGTGGTCGGCGTGTACTCGATCGTCTGGGAGTCTCGGACGGAGTGCTCTCCGTTCGTCGAGCGGACCCTTGAGGCGTCCGTTATCAGCACGGGAAGGCCCGTCGCGGCGACGATGTACTGGTTGATGTCGATTTCGACGCTCTCGCCGCTCGCCACCTCGATGGGATCCACGTCGTCTCGCAGCTGCGGCAGGGCATCCCGTGTCCCCGGCATGCGGATGATGCCGTACGCCTCGTCGCCGGTGTCGGCCCTCGTCACGCGGTACGCGAGTTCACGCCCGGTTTCCTGTACGGGAACATCGAGCGAGCCATCCCCCCGCACCTCTACGTCGTCGCCCCCTCCTGCGACTTCCACCTCGAGGAGGTCGTTCCGGCCGTCTGCGACGCTCGCGACCTCGAGCGGGCGCACCGTCACTCCGTCGTGCTCGAGCACGTTCGTCAGCGGCACGTCGATGTCGCCGGCGACGGGCGCGGGCGGCACGGCCTCTTCGTCCACCGTGACGTTCAGCCAAGCAACCGAGGTCACGCCCAGAGGGTTCTCCACCGTGTAGAAGACCGCGATCTCACCCTCCGCGGCACCCGCTTCGACAACGATGCGGTCATCCTGTTTCTCCGCGGTTCCATCGCCCCGCATAACCTCGACGTCCGTGATCGACAACGGCAGATTCGCGGAATCGACATCATTCGCCAGGACATCGACTGCGAGCGACGTTGCGGGCCGCATCTCGGCGGTGTCGTGCTCCGCACGGGGCACGGCGTCCGTGTCGCTCCTATCGGCGACTGCGATCGTGAGCGTGCCTTCCGACTGCGCTCCCTTGTCATCAGAGATCAGGTAACGGATCTCATCGGTGCCGCTCGAGAGGTCGCCCGCCGTGTACCTGAAGGTCGTTGCGTCCAATCGCGACAGCGTACCGAGGGTTGGC
>DXDC01000238.1 GCA_019115685.1 Candidatus Agrococcus pullicola | reverse complement strand
CAACCAGCTGCTCGTCGAGATGGACGGCTTCGACGTCAAGACGAACATCATCCTGATCGCGGCGACGAACCGCCCCGACATCCTTGACCCCGCGCTGCTGCGCCCAGGCCGCTTCGACCGGCAGATCGGCGTGGACGCGCCCGACATGGCCGGACGTCGCACGATCCTCGGTGTGCACGCGAAGGGAAAACCGGTCGCCGAGGACGTCGACTTCGAGGTCCTCGCACGCAAGACGCCCGGGTTCACGGGAGCCGATCTGGCGAACGTGCTCAACGAGGCTGCCCTGCTCACCGCGCGAGCCAACGGGAAGATCATCACGAACGAGGTCCTCGATGAGGCCGTCGACCGCGTGATGGCCGGCCCGCAGCGCCGCACGCGGATCATGAACGACAAGGAACGTCTCATCACTGCTTACCACGAGGGCGGTCACGCGCTTGCCGCGGCGGCGATGAACCATTCCGACCCCGTGACGAAGGTGACCATCCTGCCCCGCGGACGCGCACTCGGCTACACGATGGTGATGCCGGTGAACGACAAGTATTCGGTGACTCGCAACGAGCTGCTCGACCAGCTCACCTACGCGATGGGCGGCAGAGTCGCCGAGGAGATCGTCTTCCACGACCCGACCTCCGGCGCCGGCAACGACATTGAGAAAGCGACCGGTATCGCGCGCAAGATGGTGACCGAATACGGCATGTCGTCGACAATCGGCTCGGTGAAGCTCGGTAACAACCAGAATGAGATGTTCGGTCGCGACATGAGCGGAGGCCGCGATTACTCCGAGACCGTGTCGCAGCAGGTCGACAAGGAGATTCGCGCGATCATCGAGCAGGCCCACGACGAGGCCTGGCAGGTGCTCAACGACAATCGCGACATTCTCGACTTCCTGGCGAGCGAACTGCTCGAGAAGGAGACGCTCGACCACCTCGCGCTCGCGGAGATCTTCAAGGACGTTCGCAAGCTGCCGCGCCGCCCGCAGTGGCTCTCGAGCCCGGACCGTCCCGTCAGCGACAAACCACCGGTCGAACTGCCGGTCTCGCAGGACGTCGGCGAGGCAGTCGGCCCCGATAACGTCGCACCGGCGGAAGACAGTCCGAACCAGTCGCAGGCCGAAAGCTAGATCATCATGGCGATCGATCGCGACCGGGTGCAGCGAGCGGTCCTGGAACTGCTCGAGGCGATCGGTGACGACCCGGCCCGTGAAGGGCTCGGAGGCACGCCCCGTCGCGTCGCGGATGCGTACGCAGAGTTCTTCGCTGGCGTCGGCGTCGACGCGGGGGAGCATCTGATCGACCAAGTCGACGTCGGCGACGATACGGGTGAGCTCGTGCTGCTGCGCGACATCGCCTTCCGATCGATCTGTGAACATCACCTGCTGCCGTTCACCGGCATCGCGCATCTGGCGTACATTCCCGACGAGAAGATCGTCGGTCTCGGCAGGCTGCCGGCCGTGGTGACCACCATCGCGGCGAGACCGCAGATTCAGGAGCGGCTGACGGAGGAGATCGCCGACACGCTGGAGGCCGGCCTTCGCCCGCAGGGAGTGCTCGTCGTGATCGACGCCGCGCACGGCTGTGTCGCCGCGCGCGGCAGCAGGCAGGAGCGATCTTCGACCGTAACCATGGCGAGCCGGGGTGTGTTAACCGAACCGTTGCAACGAGCTGAGATCATGGCCCTGATCGGGGAGAGGAGCGGCCGATGATCGAGGTGTGGGGCATCCTGAACGTGACGCCCGACTCTTTCAGCGACGGCGGTCTGTTCACGGATGCGGGCGCGGCGATCGCGCACGCCCGCAGGATGCGTGCACAGGGTGCCGACGTCATCGACATCGGCGGCGAATCGACGCGGCCTGGAGCTACGCCCATTACGCCCGCGGAGGAGCAGGCACGCATTCTTCCGGTCATCACTGAGCTGGCGCGGGAGGGGATGCGCATTTCGGTGGACACGGTGCATGCGGTTACCGCGCAGGCGGCGGTCGCGGCAGGAGCCGAGATCGTTAACGACGTCACGGGCGGTCAGCACGACCCGGACATGCTGGCGGCCGTCGCTGCGACCGAAGCGAAGGTCGTGCTCATGCACTCGCGCGGCATCGACGTACTCGCAGACATAGCGTACGACGATGTCGTGCAGGACGTGCGAGCGCACCTCGTAGAGCGTCGCGACGCCGCGCTTGCCGCGGGTATTCCGCTGGAGCGCATCATTTTCGATCCGGGTTTCGGCTTCTCGAAGGGCGCCGACGACAATTGGCGTCTGCTCGCAGGCCTGGGGCAGATCACGGGGCTCGGTGGTCCCGTGCTGGTGGGCACGAGTCGCAAGCGCTTCTTGGGAGATCTGCTGCCGGAGGGAGCCAACGCGTCCGAACGGGATGCCGCGACCGCAGCCACATCGCTGCTGGCGGCCCAGCACGGCGCGGCCGCCGTGCGGGTGCATGACGTCACCTCGACCGTCGCCGCACTACGGGCGCTCGAACGTACGAACGGGGCAATCGATGAAACCCGTCGCCCCACGCACTGGATCACACGGCTCGACGACGCCGGCGGCAGCATAACAACGTCGCCAACGGTGCGCGTCGATGGCATCCGCGCACGCGGCTATCACGGCGTGCTGTCGGAAGAACGACGAGACGGGCAGGAGTTCGTCGTGGACGTCGAACTGCGCGGAAAGCTCGCGAACGCCGCGCACACCGATGACCTCGAACACACCGTGAACTACGCGGCCGTCGCCGAGAGCGTCGTTCGAGTCGTCGAAGGGGACCCTGTCGACCTGATCGAGACACTCGCGCGGCGCATCGGTGACGCCTGCCTCGAATTCCCGCTGGTCGAGCACGCCTCCGTGACGGTGCACAAACCGAGCGCGCCCATCCCGGTGCCGTTCGGCGACGTCACCGTTTCGATCGACGTCAGTCGCGGTGGAACAGCATGAGACAGGAAGATCTCCACATCGTCGTCGAACGCGAAGCGGTGCTGTCGTTCGGCGCGAACCTGGGCGATCGTGAACAGGCGATCGGGCGTGCAATGCTGCTCATCGAGCGCATGGACGGCATCCGCGTGCGCGTGAAGAGCAGCCTGTGGGAGTCACCCGCCTGGAAGCCGGACGGAGGGGAGGGGCCACCGGACTACCTCAACTCGATCGTCATCGTCGGCACGACGCTGAGCCCGGACGAACTGCTGGCTGCCGCCAACGCGCTCGAGGACGCGTTCGGCAGGGTCCGCAACGAGCGCTATGGGGATCGGACGCTGGATGTCGACCTCATAACGTACGAGGGCGTCGTGATGGACACCCCGAAGCTGACGCTGCCGCACCCGCTGGCCCACACCCGCCAATTCGTGCTGCAGCCCTGGCTCGAGGTGCAGCCGGATGCCGTACTACCGGGTCACGGGAGCATTCGAGAGCTGGCCGACTACGTCGACGGTGACGCGTGGAGGCTCGGCGAATGAAGCGCACGAGCCCCGGGTTCATCGTCGGTTCCTGGTTGATCGCCACGACGATCGGTCTCGTCGCGAACTTCACGCTGGTGGGCTCGGGGCAACTCGCCTGGTTGCCGACGTTCACGTTCGGCATCTCGCAGGCCGTACTCGGTGTCGCGGTTCTGGCACTGGCCTGGCCAGTGCGTTCAGCGGCACAGGGGAAGCGTCGCATCGACTTCCGGTATGCGGTGTTCGTGCTCAGCATCGCGAAGGCCGGCATCATCGTCGGCTCTCTGGTCGGCGGCTACAC
>DXDC01000237.1 GCA_019115685.1 Candidatus Agrococcus pullicola | reverse complement strand
CAGCCGCAGCTGACCTACACCGAGAACGGGGATGCTCGTTTGTTCGTGAAGGTCGGCAAAGAACATTTCCGCCAGGAACAAGATGGGTCGTTCACTGAACTGGAGCCGACATTTCACAACCTTGTCGCGTTCAAGGCAGCTGCTGAGCAGGGGCATGCCCGACTGTCGAAGGGCGACCGGTTTATCGCGGAGGGTTTCGTTCGCGAATACACCTATGAACGTGATGGTCAGACAATCGAGGGCGAAGAGTTCACTGCTCGAAGAATCGGTCATGACATGGCCCGCACCCGGTACGAGGTCGACCGTACACCGCGAGGTAAGACAGCCGGCCGGGAAGCGGTTTCTCGCGATGCATCCGCATTCGATCTTCCAGCCCAGTCACGCTCTGGCGCTGCGTCACCCGGTATGGGGATCTGAGGTGACGAACATGAACGACTACGACCTTGGACCTGACGAGATCGACGTTGATGCTCTCGGGGAAGATAGTTTTGATGCTCCCTCAGAGCCCCCACATCCAGTGAACTGGAACCTCCTGAGTGCTGACGATCTGGAGGCCGAGTGGCTTGAACTCAACCGATGGGTTGACTGGCTCCGCAAAACATACGGGCTCCCGGCAAGCGTGATCCCACCGTTCTGGCACCACCACCCCGAACTGGTGTGGGAACTGTCCGCACTACACCTGCACTGGCTCTGCGCCTACGACCCAGAACAGAACGGATCAGCACCACTGGGATGGCACCGTGATTTCGTCGACGCCCGACAACGCCTCCGCGACTGGGTCGCAGCCTCCGGCACCCGTCTCGACCGAGACCGTCCGACCCGGCAGACCACCTGGCCCGGCGAAGAACCGGCACCGCAAATCGAAGACATCGTCATCGAGGACCGCGATGACGAGTTCACGGATTTCGTGCTGGCTGAAGTGAACGTTCGGCGTGCACAAGAAGATGAGTTCTACAGAACTCTCGGTCCAGAAACCGGGGAAGTGTCATGAGCGTCCCCGATCCGCATCTCCCGGCCCGAATGCGAGACTATGAAGTGCATGCCGCGCTTCGGGAAACCCCCGACCTTCAACGCCTTGCCCAAGTCTTTATCGGAATGGCTCTCACTCGCACCGAGCAACCCCGTACCGGCCGCGAGGGTTCGGGCGGCGCACCTGGGAGCTGTCAGCCCGGTGAGATAGAATCTAGAGACGTAAGAAGCTAGCGGTCAGGCTCTCGGCTTGGCTGCGGTGCGCAGTCCTGTTTGGCCCATCGTGGCTTACCTGGCTGGCTCCGCAGAGAGTCGTCCAGGTCATGTTTCCTTTTACGAGTCGCACCGCACGAGCGGTACAGGCTGCTCGTGTTGGCCCCACCTATGGGGAGAGGAAACACAACCCGTGAGCACCACACAGCAATCTACCGCCAACGACTTCACGCACCTCGGTGCGGCCACCGCCATCGCAGTCTCATACCTACGCGTCTCCACGAAAGAGCAAGCTGAACGCGGAGGTCGGGACGAAGGCTTCTCCATTCCCGCTCAACGTGAAGCGAATCTGCGCAAAGCCCGCGACCTCGGCGCGATCGTGGTCGAAGAGTTCGTCGACGCCGGTGAATCGGCTCGGAAGGCCGATCGCCCGGAACTCATGCGGATGATTGAGTACGTCAAAACCAACCATGTGGCCTACTGCATCGTCCACAAGGTAGACCGGCTGGCTCGTAACCGAGCCGATGACGTCGCGATCCATGTCGCGCTCAAAGACGCCGGGGTCATGCTGGTCTCGGCAACAGAGAACATTGACGAGACTCCCTCGGGGATGCTGCTCCACGGCATCATGTCCACCATCGCCGAGTTCTACTCCCGCAACCTCGCCAACGAAGTCACTAAGGGCATGAGCCAAAAAGCGATGACGGGTGGCACCAACGGGAAAGCGCCCATTGGGTATCTCAACGTGTCCACGCGTGATGAACTCGGCCGCGAGTTGCGGATCGTTGAACCTGACCCCACGCGTGCGGAAATCGTGAAGTGGGCGTTCGAGGCATACGCGACTGGCAACTACTCGACTGCAATGCTCCGCGAAGCGCTCATCGACCGGGGCCTCACCACACCGCCCACACCGAAACGACCAGCACGACCGCCCGCGCTATCGACGGTGCAGAAAATGCTCTCCAACCCGTACTACAAGGGCAGTGTGTCGTTTCGGGGTGCCACCTATGACGGCATCCACGAACCGCTGGTCAGCCCCGAAGTCTGGTACCGAGTCCAAGCCGTACTCGGCGCGAAGCAAGTATCCGGTGAGAAGACCCAAACCCACGATCACTACCTCAAAGGCACCGTGTTCTGTGGTGACTGTGGCTCCCGGCTCATGGTGACCAACGCAAAGAGCCGCCGGGGTGTCATCTACCCGTACTTCATCTGTGCCGGTCGGCACGCCAAACGCACCAACTGTGAACGCAAAGCAATGTATGTGCCTGATGTTGAAGCCGCGGTCGAAGACTACTACCGGCGCATCCAAATCCCGGAGCACACCATCCAGGCGTTACGTAGCCTCATCACGGCGCAATTCTCAGGGCTCCACGCCACCGTGAAACAAGAACGCAACGCGCACGTGCTCGAACGAGACGATCTCCAGGCAGAGCGTTCGAAACTCTTACAAGCTCACTATGCGGGGGCGGTACCGCTCGATCTGCTCAAGTCGGAGCAGGATCGAATCGGCAGACGACTCGCATTCCTCGAAGCCCAAATCGAAGCCGGTGACATGGAGTACGAACTGGCAAGCGCCCACCTCGATGACTGCCTCGCACTGGCCAGAGACTGCCACAAGCTGTACATGAGCATCGATGACTCGCTGCGGCGCATCGCCAACCAGGCGTTCTTCGACAAGCTCTACCTCAGCGAGGAGGGCACCGTTATCGGTGAACCGGGGGAACCGTTCAACGCGTTCTTCGACCCTGGCGTGCAGACGATAGCGGCCCGCCACGAGGGGCGGGCCGCTGAGTCGAGGTCTCAAACCGGTAATGTCGCCGGTTTGAACAACGACCTTCTGGTGGGCCCAGTGGGGATCGAACCCACGACCCGCGGATTAAAAGTCCGCTGCTCTACCAACTGAGCTAGAGGCCCCGCCCCATCACAAGCGCAGGACACAAGCCTGCTGACGCATGATGGAGACGAACCAATAGTAGAGC
>DXDC01000236.1 GCA_019115685.1 Candidatus Agrococcus pullicola | reverse complement strand
GTCCGAGTGGATGTGGTAAGACCACACTTCTGCGCATGATCGCGGGGCTGGAGAAGCCAGATCGAGGCCACATCTCTCTCAACGGTGCGCCCGTATTCGACAGCGATCGCAACCTCAACCTGCCGCCCGAGCGACGCCGTGCAAGCATGGTCTTCCAGTCGTACGCCCTCTGGCCGCACATGACGGTATTCGATAACGTCGCCTATCCGCTTCGAAGCCAGCGCGTGCATAAGACACGGGTTCAAGAGAGAGTCCGCGACGTGCTGACGATCGTTGGCATCGACCATTTGCAAGCGCAGTACCCGAGCCAACTGTCCGGCGGTCAGCAGCAGCGCGTCTCGTTGGCGCGCGCGATCGTCGCGTCCCAGGACGTGATTCTGTTTGACGAGCCACTGTCGAACATCGACGCGAAGGTCCGAGAGAAGCTTCGTCTCGAGATCGTTCGGATGCAGCGCGAGCTCGGATTCACGGCGCTCTATGTGACTCACGATCAAGAGGAAGCGATGACGCTCGGTACCCGGATAGCCGTGCTCGACGAGGGAATCGTGGCACAGGTGGACAAACCGCGCGCAGTGTACGAGGAACCTGCGTCCGCTTACGTTGCCGCGTTCGTCGGTACCGTCGAGGAGTTCACGGGAACGGTCGTCGAACGCGCGCCGGGACGCTTGCGCGTTCGCACGGCGGGTAATCAGGAATGGGACATCGAGGTCAATCGTGAGGTTAACGATGATGTCGTTGTGATGGCCAGGCCCGAGCGGTGGAAGCTCGCTGAGGGCACTGATCCCGGGCGCAACCGGCTCACCGGCACCATCGTCTCCTCGATCTACCTGGCGGGGTCACGCATGCAGTATCTGGTGCGCACTGGTGACGGGGTTGTCCGCGTGTGGGCGGCGCACGCAGAAGAGATTGCGCAAGGCACTGACGTTACGATCTCTCAAACGCCCGCGGACCTGCTGGCGTTCGGACGCGACTCATGAGCGCCGCAACGACCCCATCGACCAAGAGTCGAGGGAGGACTCCCAATGCGTTCGTGATCGTCGGATGGGTTCTGGGCGTGGTGATCGCCGCACTCATTGTCGTGCCGCTGATCGTGACTGTCTTCCGCCTCTTTTATCTGGAGGGCGGTTTCAACACTGCAGCGTTCCTTCGCGTCTGGGAGAAACCGTGGCTCGGAAAAGCCCTGATCGATACGGCGATCCTGATCACGTTGAGTACCGCTGGTGCGGTGACTCTCGCCACGCTGTTCGCGTGGCTCACGGAGCGCACAGACGCGCGCATGGGGTGGCTGTCCGATAGCCTGCCGGTCCTGCCGCTCTTCGTCCCACCCATGGCGAGCGCGGTCGGGTGGGTCATGCTCGCGACCCCGGGCCCGGGAATCCTCAACGTGGCCATTCGTGGAGCGATGGCGGCGATGGGCATCACCCCACCAACAGAGGGGCCACTCGACATCTACACGTGGCCGGGCATGGTCTTCCTCTACATCGTCACGCTTGTGCCGTTCTGTTATCTGCCCATCTCGGCGGCGCTACGCAACGCGAACCCCGCGCTCGAGGAGGCATCGCGCGTCAACGGGAGCGGCGTTCTGCGGACCTACCTGCGGGTGACGCTCCCCGCGATCCGGCCATCGATGCTGAGCGGCATGTTGCTCGCGCTGGCTGCGGGATTCGCCGTGTACTCGATACCGGTTCTCATGGGCAATCAAGCGGGAATCGACGTGCTCACCGTCCGTATCGTCCAGCTCACGACCGCGGAGTACCCGCCAGATCTGTCCGGCGCGCTCGTTCTCGGGCTCGTGGTCGTCGCGGTCATCGGATCAGCGTGGTTTCTCGAACGACGCACGAGTCGGCGCGCACGTCACGCGACCATAGAAGGGAAGTTCTCGGGGGGTAACAAACTGGAACTCGGCGTATGGAAGTGGCCTGCGCGCCTCATCATGATCGTCTATATGGCATTGATGGTGATGCTTCCGATCCTGGCGCTGATCGTCGTGTCCTTCCAAGGGTATTGGTCGGGATCCATCACTGCAGAGAACTTCACGCTGAGCAACTGGCAGAAGATCTTCGAGCCTGGCTCGACGACGCGGGAATCCCTCGTGAACAGTCTCACCCTGGGGGTGCTTACTGCCACGATTGGAATCCTCGTTTGCGCGGTCGTCGCGTTCGTCATGCAGCGAGGTTCTCGCACCTTCTTCGGACGGTTCATCGACGGATCCATGAAGGTTCCCGCGGCCATCTCGCACGTCGTGATCGCCGTCGCGTTGCTGGCCGCTTTCGCGGCCCCGCCCATCGGGTTACAGGGAACGGTACTGCTGATCCTGATCGCGTACATCATCATCTTCATGCCGCAGGCGAGCATCAGTGCGAATGACGCGCTGTCACAGGTCGGTCCAGTCCTCTCCGAAGCAAGCTACATGTCGCGGGCCGGAACATGGCGTACGTTCCGTAAGGTCGTCGCCCCCCTGATGAAGCCTGGCCTGATCTCTGGGTGGATCCTCGTGTTCGTGCTTTCCGCGGGCGAGCTCACCGCGTCTGTCATGCTCGGTAGCCCGCGTTCGCCGGTGGTCGGGTTCGTGATGATGGACCTCAAGGACGGCGGCACGTACGGACAGCTGGCCGCAATGGGCGCGTTGGTGAGTCTCGTCACGTCGATGCTCGGAATCGGCATCCTTCTCGCGGGACGGCGTCGTCGTCGTGGACTGGCGTCAGGACCGACTGGCGGAATGAAGAAACCGACGACGCGGACGATCGCGATCTCCCGAGTGCCCAAGTCGTCGCGGCTCTCCCGTTCGCGCCTGCGATAAGCGCTTGGAGGGCCCCGATCCCGGCGGAGCCGGCCGGACTGAATACCAACGGAAGTGAGGACTGACATGGTACTGGACGCGCTTCACAGCGACCTTGAACAACGGCGTGACAGGGCGCTGTCGGGGGGACCGAGCGTCGAACGAGAGAAACTCCGCGCGGAGGGCAGGCTCGATGCCCGAGAGCGAGTCGACGCGCTGCTCGACGAAGGAACCTTCACGGAGCTGGGGCTCCTTGCCACGGCACCGGATCGATATGCTCCAGCGGACGGGAAGATCACCGGGTTCGGCGAGATCGACGGCCGGACGACCGCCGTCGCGTCCAACGACTTCACGGTTCTCGGCGCTTCGAGCAGCCCTGTCAACAACCGCAAGATGCGGCGCCTCAAGGACGTCGCGGGAAAAGCCGGGACGCCGATCGTCTTCTTGGGAGAATCTGCGGGCGGGCGCATGCCCGACTCAATGGGAGCTACAAGCATCGCCGGAGGCTCCGACCGTCTGCAGTACCAGCGAATCCGCCGGTCGCCGTGGGTGTCTGCGGTTCTGGGATCGTGCTACGGATCGTCGGCGTGGTACGCATCCATCTCAGACTTTACGGTGATGCGGAAGGGGGCGACGCTCGGTGTGGCGAGCGCCCGTCTGATCTCGGTCGCGACGGGGCAGACGGTCGACTCGGAGGAACTCGGTGGCTGGCGGGTGC
>DXDC01000235.1 GCA_019115685.1 Candidatus Agrococcus pullicola | reverse complement strand
CGAAGAGGGGCACCCGGTTTTCCGGGTGCCCCTCGCTTTTGCCGGTTTACGGCGACTCCCCCACTACTCCTTCTCGACGCCCCGCCGTCTCACGCTCCTGATCATGCTTTTGTGCAGACCGGAGATATCACCCAAACCAATACCCAATCCGACCAAGCGCGCCTTCATGCTTCCCGGCGGTCACGCCCCAGTTCGCGATGACATTCATTGAGAACTTTCAAGAAGGATCGATGCCGGCAGACGAAAGTCGAGGCGCTATGCAGCCTCCGCCCAGCGGGGTGCAAAGCGTTCCATCTGCTCCAGCACGAGAACCACGGCCTCGCTTCGCTTGTCCGCCGGGTATTTGTGCTTGCGCAAAAGGGTCTTAATCGAGCGGCGCAGCTTGGCCCGCACGTCGTCGCGGACGGTCCAGTCTGTTTTGGCGTCGCGGCGAAGGGTATCGACGAGATCGCGCGCAATCTGGGCCAGCACATCGTCTTCGAGAACCTCATCTGCGGAACCGTTATCCGCGATGACGTCGTAGAATGCGAGCTCATCGTTGCTGAGCGCAGGATTGAAGGATTCTCCGCGCTTGCTTTCTGCAACGATCTCTTTCGACAGCTCGATGAGCTCTGCGATGACCTCGGCGGAGGTGAGCTGCTGGTTGGTGTAGCGGTTCATCAGCTCACGGATACGCTCGGAGAACTGCTTCGCCCGGACCTCGTTATTACCCGTGGCAGCGCGGGATTCTTGGAGCAGGGAGCGCCGCAGAGCATCGATCAGCAGCGCGGTCTCGGACTGACTTTTCTCCTTGATCTTGAGCGCCTCGATGTTCAAGTCCTGCAAATTCGGCAGGTCGCGACCGATCTGCCCGTAGACGTCGATGACCGTGGACGAAGCGCTGGAGTCGACGACGAGCTGGCTGAGCAGCGTGAGTACTTCGTCACTCAGCGGCTCGCCGTTGGCCCGGCGGTCGGCTGCGTCCATCTTCACGAGCTGGTTGCGCACGTCCGAGTAGAAGCGGACATCCTCGCGGCACTCAGAAGCGTTGGGGCTACCGGATGCCAGCGCCCACGCTCGAGCGAGCTTGCCGGCGGTCTCGGTGAAGTGCTTGGCGAGCGGGTAACGGCCGTCCTCATCGGCGGTCTGCGGGTCGCGAAGCTTGGCCAGGACCTGCAGGCGGGCCTTGCGCGGCTCACCATTGGCCTCGAGTTCGCGCCAGTCTTCGCCCACGAGCCCATTGAGCTTGCCCAGGAATCCACGGACGATGCCGAGGGCTTCCTCGATATTCTGGCCGATCACCTTCTCATCTTCGTCGGCGGCGCTCTTGGTGAATTCGGCGATGGCCTCCTGCAGATTGTCGATGAGCGGGGCGTAGGCCACCAGCAGACCGCTTTCCTTGTGGCGGAACTTGCGGTTCACGCGGGCCAGCGTCTGCATGAGCAAGGCGCTCTTCAGCGGCCGGTCGAGGTAGAGCGTGTGCAGCGGGGGCGCGTCGAAACCGGTGAGCATCATGCCCTGCACGATGGCGATCTCGAGCTCATCCTCCGCGTCCTTCATACGGTCCTTGATTGCGTCCATCCGGGCTTGGTTGCGGATGTGCTTCTGCAGGTGCGCGGGGTCGGAAGCCGCACCGGAGTAGATCACCTTGACCTTGCCGGTGAGGTCATCGTCGCTGTGCCAGTCTGGGCGCAGCTCGACGATTTTCTCGTACAGGTTGGCTGCGATGTCGCGGGTCTGCACCACGATCATCGCCTTACCCGGCCCGCCGATGAACTGCCGCATGTTCTCGCGGCGGTCCTCCCAGTGGCGGATGAAATCCTGGGCGAGGTTGCTTAGGCGCTGGTCGGAGCCGTACACGGTGTTTAGTACGGCGACTGAGCGCTGTGCCTTCTCCCGGTCTTCGTCATCGATGTCGGCGAGGATCTCTGCTGCCGCGTCGTCGATATCCTCATCGGTGATCCCCTGGATGCGTTCCAGCGGGATCAACCGCGGTTCGAAGTACACGGGGACCACCGCGCCGTCCGCCACCGCGCGGTTCATGTCGTAGACGTCGATCTCCCCGCCGAAGACCTCGCGGGTGTTACGGTCCCACTCGTCGATCGGGGTGCCGGTGAATGCGATCATCGTGGCGTAGGGCAGGGCGGTGCGGAGGTGGTGCGCGTAGCCGTCGGCGTTCGTGTCACCGAAGCCGTAGTGGGAGCGGTGGGCCTCGTCGGAAATCACGATGATGTTGTGACGCTCCGAGAGCACCGGGTGCTCCAGTTCCCGGTCGTCCTTCGTGCCCTGTAGACCGAACTTCTGAAGGGTGGCGAAGTAGATCCCCCCGGATTGGCGCTGGCTGAGCTGTTCGCGCAGGTCCTCCCGACTTGAAATGTGAGTCGGGGGTTCGGGCAGGAGGGTGGAGGCGGCGAAGGTGTCGTGAAGCTGCTTATCCAGCTCGTTGCGGTCATTCAGGACAACCACGGTGGGGGAGTCCAGCCGCGCATCGCGCATGATCTTCGCGGTGTACATCTCCATTTCCATGGACTTGCCGGACCCGGTGGTGTGCCACACCACGCCAGCCTTCTTATCGCTGCGGGCGGCCTGAATGGTCCTGCCAGCGGCTTTGGAGACGGCAAAGTACTGGTGCGGCTTCGCCACGCGCATACGCAGCCCGCCGTCGAGCTCGTCGAAAGCAGTGAAATCAATGAAGATCTGGCCGAAGCGTTCGATGTTGAATAGACCCCACATGAGCATGTCGAACTCGGTCATCTGCTCGCCGCCCACGACGACGAGCGGGCCCTGTGCGTAGGGTTCGCCGTCGTCGTCGACGCGCCAGCTGCTCATGTGCTCCCGCGGGGTGAAGGGGGTGCCGTAGATCGCTTCGAGACCGTCGGAGGCGACGACGACGTTGGCGAAGCGGAAGGCCATCGGGAATTCTTCGACGTAGGTACGCAGCTGGTTAAAGCCGTCATCCACCGTTGCGGTGGACCCAGATTGTTTCAGCTCGATGATGGCCAGGGGCATGCCGTTGACGTAGAGCACAACGTCGAAGCGGCGTTCCTTGTCCAGGTTCCGGATGGTGATCTGGTTCGCCGCGATGTAGTCGTTCTTGTTCGGTTCGCGGGAGAAGAAGGTAATGGTGGGGTTCTGGTGCTTGCCTTCGGCGTCGGTGTATTCGATGCCGCGGTAGCCCTCGACGAGGATTTCGTGGATGCGGCGGTTCTCCGCGATCGCGCTTTGGGATTGCGGGGTGAGGACCTCTGCCATTGCCTGGCGGAGGTACTCGTCCGGAACCCCGGGGTTGAGGTTGCGCAGGGCGTTGAGGAGGCGACCTCGGAGCACGATGTCGCTCCAGTTCTCCCGCTCCCCGCTGCCGGGAGCGAGGGCTTTACCTTCGGCCGGCTTCCAATCGAGGTCACCGAGCAGGTCAAGCGCGTCGACTTCGAGCATCGCCTCGCTGTACGCCATGGTTATACCTCGTTCTCCTCACCCGGGATCTGTGCCCCGGCAGCCATTGCTTCCTGACCTGCTTCCCTCACCGTGATCTTCCCATTCATGAGCAGGGGAAGCAGCTCATCGCGGGTTTTTGCGAGGGTGATATTTTCTGCCTGCTTTGCCTTACACATATCAAGAAGAGGCTTGGCTTTTGCGTTGAACTCAGCAAGATCCTGGGGCTCAGCACGATAAAACGGCAATTTCTTGAAGTTTCCACGTGAGATCTCGAGGAACGTAGCGCCGTTCGAC
>DXDC01000234.1 GCA_019115685.1 Candidatus Agrococcus pullicola | reverse complement strand
GGCGTGCACCATCGCGCGCAGCGTCGCCGCGATGAGCGTGCCGATCCAGGCGCCGAGGGAGTTGGAGATGATGTCGCGCACATCTCCGACACGATCGCCGAGGAACTCGCTCTGGAACCACTCGATGCCGATCGAGTACGCGGGCAACAGGATGAGTGCGAGCCACCAGCCCCACCCGGGAAGCGCCAGGCCGAGCAAGAAGCCGAGCGGGATGAACATCCCGATGTTGGCAGCGAACTCGAGCTCCATGTAGCCGAACCTCTCGGGCACGCCGATGCGATGGAGGACGCTCAGCACTCGATCGGCGACGGTATCGACGCCGACGCCGTCGAGGCTCGGGGTCAACGTCACCCACATCACGAACCCGAGATAGAAGATGAAGAGCACCGTCGCGAGGCCGACGCGCAGGCGGCTGCGGCGCGGCTTGCGGTCGTCGTCTGCGTACGTCATACGGTGCAGGCTAGACGCTCGACGTCAGCATGAAGCTGAGAACACGGTCACGAACCCCTTACTCTTCGTCCGAGCGTGATGTCGCCACCGCTCACGACATGCTGTCCAACGCGGCGAGCGCGCCCGGCAGCCACCCCGAGTCCCAGCGGTGGGCGCGGTGGGTGTCGTTCTCGTAGTGGTGCGGGATGTTCAGCTCGTTCAGCAGCTCATGGGCTGCCGACAGGTGGTCGAACGTCCACTCCGGAGCGTCCTTGCCGAAGTTGCCGTAGCCGAACAGCCCGATGCGCGGATCCTCGCCGAGCAGATGACCCCGCGTGCGCAGCAGGTGCGGAATCGCGAAGTCGCGGAAGTGCTCGGGATTCGGCCAGAAGTACGGCATCTCCCACTGGTCGGGCTGCTCCTTCATCACGGGCGAGTCGAACGCCGCCGCGCCGCGGAACAGCTCCGGGTAGCGCAGCAGCAGCTGCACCGCGGCCGATCCGCCCTTGCTGTATCCGACGAGGAACCGCTCGGCCCCCGGATAGAGTCCGTCGACGAATCCGACGACGTCCTCGATGAAGTACAGCACCTGCTGGAACATCTGCCGATCCGGAAGGTCGGTCATCCACGGCCAATCGGAGTAGGTCGGAGCCACCGCGACGAAGCCGTGTTCGTTGTGCAGGTCATGCCTCAGGATCTCGTCGAGGCCGTCCCCCGACCGATGGCTCAGCTCGGGAGTGGACGGCAGCAGGAACAGCAGGCGCACCCGCTCGCTCGACGACAGGACGTCGGGCTCGAGAACGCGCACGATCGTCTCGGTCATCTGCCGGTCCGACGCCACCGTGTACTGGAGATAGTTGAGGCGCAACGGGCCAGAGTAGCGCGCGGGCATGTGACGGTCCTTTCGACGCGGCTGACGGTGTCGAATCTACGACTTCAGGCCGCCGGCGGTGAGGCCGGAGACCACGTGACGCTGCGCGATGAGGAACACGATCAGCACGGGCACGACGGAGATCGTCGTGGCGGCCATCTGCACGTGCCACCGCGGCCCGGCGAGCGGATCCTCGAAGAGCGTGAGCGCGACAGGCACGGTGAGCATCTCCTGAGAACGCAGGTATACCAGCGGCTCGAGGAACTGGTTCCAGCTGAACCACGCCGTGAACACGACCGCCGACGCGATCGACGGCCGCACGAGCGGAAGGAAGATCTGCACCATCGTGCGCCAGCGATTCGCGCCGTCGAGGACGGCGGCCTCCTCGAACTCGTTCGGGAGCGTCAGGAACGCCTGCCGCATGATGAACATGGCCACCGGCGCCGTCGACAGCACGGCGGTGAACAGCACGAGCGGCGCGAAACTGTCGACCCATCCGATGTCGGCCGCGGCCTGGAACAACGGCACGATGACCGCTTCGGGGGGAATGAACACGCCGCTGAGCAGCACGATGAAGATCGCCGCGGCGCCGACGGGCCGGACGCGCGCGAGTGCGTAGCCGGCGGGCACCGCGATCGTCAGCGTCACGGCCACGACGAGGACCATCACGAGAACCGAATTCGCGAACTGTCGCCCGAAGGGTTGGAGGGTGAAGACCTGTGCGTAGTTCCCCCACTGGAAGATCTCGGGAATGATCGTCGGCGGGTAGCGCAGGACCTCGTTGATGGACTTCAGCGAGGCGCTGATCATCCAGAAGACGGGCCCCAGGAACAGCAGCGCGACGGCTGTCAGGAGCGCATAGGTCGGCACGCGGCGCAGGGCGACGGTGCGTCGGCGGTCACTCTGACTCATGGAACACCAGCTTCCGTCGGAGCTGCCAGATGATGCCCGTCAGCGCCAGCACAAGAGCGAACAGGAACACCGCGAGCGCGGCCGCGTACCCGACGTCGTTGAGCCGGAACGCCTGTCGGTAGATCTCGAACGCGAGCACCGAGGTCTGGTTGCCGGGCCCGCCGTTCGTGATGAGCAGCACGAGCTCGAAGACGCGGAACGAACCGCTCACCATCAGCATGAACACCATGAGGATCGCGGGCGAGATCTGCGGCAGCACGACGTTGCGGAAGCGCTGCCAGCGTCCGGCGCCGTCGACGCGCGCGGCGTCCATGAGCTCCGACGGCACCGCCTGCAACGCGGCCAGGAAGATCATCATGTTGATGCCGACATTCTTCGTCAGCTGAATGACGGCGAACGCCCCCAGCGTCAGCCACCCGCCGCGTAGCCACGGGAGCTGACCGATGCCGACGACGCTCAGCAGGCTGTCGAGCAGGCCCTGCGGCTGGAGGATGAACCGCCACACCAGCACCCACGCGACCGTCGTGACGAGCGCAGGAATGAAGATCGCCGCGCGGAAGAAGTTGATGCCCGGCAGCTGCTGATTGAGCAGGAGCGCGAGGGCGAGGGCGACGATCGTCCCCGCGATGCTCAGCACGAACACGAAGAAGAACGTGTTGGCGAGCACGACCACCATGTCGGGGTCACTGAACAGCCGCGTGTAGTTGTCGAGCCCGACGAACTCCCGCGTGCCCGCGAGCACGTTGACCCGCGTCAGGCTCAGCTGCACGACACCGCCGACGGCGATGATCCCCACGACGAGGAAGCCGAGCGTCTGCGGTGCGAGCAGAGCGTAGCCGAACGCGTTGCGCCCGAGCTCCCGGCGTCGAGGGCTGTTGGATCTCGGCTGCGGCGCCCGGGACCGACGCCCGGGCACCGCAGCCGAGGTGGCGCTACGAAGACTCATCGTCCGAACCAGCGATCCCCGTCACTGCAGGAGCGGATCGATCGCCGCGCACACGCTGTCCATGGCGTCGGCGACGTCGGCGTCGGGCTGGTACAGGAACTCGTCCAGCGCCGAGTTCAGCGCGTCGGCCACCGCCGCGTCGTTCTCGGCGACAGGGAAGACCTGTCCGTTCTCCTTCACACCGTCGATCACGGGCTGCACGAGCTCGGGTGTGAGCACGGGCGAACTCTCGGAAAGCGTCTCGGGCGTGAGCAGACTCTCGCGGATCGGCGGGAAGAAGCCGGAGTACTCGGCCATCGGATCCTTCGAGCCGAGGAAGGCGACGAACTCGGCGGCCTCCGAGGTGTTGTTCCCCGCGGCGAGCGCGACGATCGAGGCCTGGCCCGTGGCGACCACGGCTCCGGCAGGCCCAGCCGGCGTCGGCACGAGCCCCCACTCGAAGTCAGCATCCTGCAGGCTCGCGCTGCCGCCGAGGAACGCCGACGTCGCCGCGACCTGCCCACCCCAGAAGTCGACCTGTTGACCGGGGACGGGCATCGACCCGTCGGCGAAGGTCATGTCGTGGAAGACCGTCATTGCCTCGACCATCTCGGGCGAGTTCATGGTGCACGTGCTCGCGTCGTCGTTCCACGGCGACGCCCCGTACGCGTTCATGAACGGCAGCAGACGGGTCCAGTTCTGGAAGTCGAAGTCGTTGAGCACGTATCCGCGGTTGCCCAGTGCGTCCGACACCTCCTTCGAGGCCTCCTGGAACGCCTCCCAGGTCCAGTTGCCCTCGGCGATCAGCTCCTCGGGATTCTTCACGCCCGCCTCGGCGTAGAGGTCCTTGTTGAAGTACATCACCAGCGGACCGGTCGAGAACGGGACGCCGTAGATCGCATCGCCGTCGGTCCACCGTTCCATCAGCGAAGGGATGAAGTCGGGCAGGTCGAATCCCTCCGTGGCCTCGAGCGTCTCGCTGAGATCGACCAGCGCGCCCGCGCGCACGTACTCGAGGCTGCTCTCGACCGGGAGCCAGCTCACGTCGGGCGCATCACCTGCCTGGATCTGGGTCGTCATCAGCGTGTTGAGCTCGGCGAGGTTGAAGCTCTCGACCGAGACGCCGGAGACGGACGGGCTCGACTCCGCGAACTCGGCGCCGAGCTCTTCGAAGATCGCGACGTGGTCGGGGTTGGCCGACCAGATCGTCATGCGCAGATCGACGTCGTCGGCGCCGGATCCCTCTCCGCCGGCGCCGGTGTCTCCGCCGTCGCCCCCGGATCCGCTGCACGCCGTCGCGGCGCTGAGCGCAACGATCGAGGCGAGCACGGCCGCCCCTCGGGTTCGGTTTCGCATAGCCATCCTCCTTTGGACTGGTGGGCGAACTCCGGACGACGTTGCCCATCGCTTGCATGGTATAACGTGTTACCACTACGCTGTCAACGATTGATCGCCGTGATCAATAACGATTGGTCTCATCCGCCGCTTGGCGCGAATGAGTTTGGTAAAACGCATTAGCGTTGGGAGACGCGCATGGAGAGAGTTGTCACCGTCGACACCCAGCTCGAGCGATTCAACCCCCTGGGCCGCATCATCACGTTTGACGACTTCGATCGTGGCTTCAACGGCTGGATGGACCTGACGCCGAACTTCGTCTACGACGATTACGAGTCGTTCGAGAGTGAGGTCGATCTCACGAGCTGGGCGCCGTCCATGCTGAGCTCCGCGTCGATGCGGTTCGCCGCGTCGCATGGATCCATGGCGGGCACCTACTCGCTGAAGCTCACGACTGCGCCCACCGCTGCCCCGCACACGGAACCGCCCGCGGACGGCAGCATGGGCGTCGTCGTCAAACGGTTGTCGCGGTTCGGGGACCCGAACAAGATCCAGATCGAGACCTGGTACTCCTACACTCCCGAGCAGGATCGCGTCGGCCACGGCGAGGAGGACATCCGCGCCTTCGGCTTCTACTTC
>DXDC01000233.1 GCA_019115685.1 Candidatus Agrococcus pullicola | reverse complement strand
ACGATTGTGGGCAAGCTCGTGATCGAGCCTCCCTCGCCCAATTCGAGTGGCGGCGACGGCAGCGTGGTGCTGCGCACGAAGCCGGCATTCACGAACCCGATGAAGGCGATGAACATGCCGATGCCGACACTGATCGCGCTCTTGAGCGCTGCCGGGACTGCGTTGAAGATCATGCGCCGCAGTCCCGTGGCGCCGAGCAGTACGATGATGAGTCCGTTGATGACGACCAGACCCATCGCTTCCGGCCACGTGAGGTCCTGCACGAGCGTGAATGCCAGGAAGGAGTTGATGCCCAGTCCCGCAGCCAAGCCGAACGGCACGTTCGCGATGACCCCCATGAGGATCGTCACAAGCCCAGCGGTCAGTGCCGTCGCGGCAGCCAACTGGTGGTTGGGCAACCAGCCGCCCTCGACATCCGTCGCCGCCTGATCGGCCGCGAAACCGCCCATGATGAGCGGGTTCAGGATGATGATGTACGCCATCGTGACGAACATCACGACGCCGCCCCGTATCTCCTGAGACACAGACGTGTCTCGTTCGGCGAACTTGAAGAACTTCGCCAGACGGCCGGCTGTTGCCGACTCGTTCGAGCCGGCCATTCTTACAGGTGTCGTTCGGCCGGGCCGACGTAGAGCTGCTGCGGACGACCGATCTTCGTCTGCGGATCGCCGACCATCTCGCGCCAGTGCGCTATCCAGCCCGGCAGACGGCCGATCGCGAACAGCACCGTGAACATGCGCTCCGGGAAGCCCATCGCTTTGTAGATGACGCCGGTGTAGAAGTCGACGTTCGGGTAGAGCCTGCGCTCGATGAAGTACTCGTCCTCAAGCGCGACCTGCTCGAGCTCCTTTGCGATGTCGAGCAGCGGGTCATTGACGCCAAGAGCCTGCAGCACGTCGTCCGCTGCTCCTTTGACGAGTTTCGCACGCGGATCGTAGTTCTTGTAGACGCGGTGGCCGAAGCCCATGAGCCGGATTCCCTGCTCCTTCCGCTTCACCCGCTCGACGTAGCGCTGGACGCTTTCACCGGAGTCGCGGATGGTCCGCAACATCTGCAGCACCGCTTCGTTCGCGCCGCCGTGCAGAGGGCCGGAGAGCGCGTGAATGCCCGCAGATACCGATGCGAAGAGGTTCGCTTCCGTCGATCCGACGAGGCGAACGGTGGAGGTGGACGCATTCTGCTCGTGGTCGGCGTGCAGGATGAGCAGTTGCTCGAGCGCTCGCACCATGACGGGGTTGAGCTCGTACTCCTCTGCCATGAGCCCGAAGTTCAGCTGGAGATAATTCTCGACGAACGAGAGAGAATTATCTGGGTAGAGGAACGCCTGGCCGATGCTCTTCTTGTGCGCATACGCGGCGATGACGGGAAGCTTCGCGAGCAGACGAATCGTCTGCAGTTCGACGCTTTCGGGGTTGTGCGGGTCGTGATCGGCCTCGTAATAGGTCGAGAGCGCCGACACCGCACTCGAGAGTGCGCTCATCGGGTGCGCGTCACGCGGCAGCGAGTCGAAAAAGCGACGAAGATCCTCGTGCAGCAGTGTGTGACGGCGGATGCGCTGGTCGAAATCGTTGTGCTCCTGCGGGCTCGGCAGCTCACCGTAGATCAGCAGGTACGCGACTTCCAGGAAGGACTTCTGTGTCGCCAGCTCCTCGATGGGATACCCGCGATACCGCAGAATTCCGGCGTCGCCGTCAATGTACGTGATTTTGCTCTTCGTTGCAGCGGTGTTCACGAAACCGTAGTCGATCGTGGTGTGGCCGGTCGTTGCCATCAACTTAGAGATGTCGAGACTCGACCTGCCCGACGTCGCCGAAACGATAGGGACTTCGTGCTGCGATCCGTCAACGGTGATGGTAGCCGTCTTCTTCGGGGCACTCTCATTCGCGTTGTTCGTCACCAGAACAGACTACGGCCTAGACGGTTGTTTTGGGAAACTGCGAGCTGCCGGGAATGAACGACGAGGCACCTCGTTTAGCCTGACTTCAGGCGCGAAGCCGGGAGAACTAGCCACGCCCGAGGACGGACGTGACGCTGGCGTCGCCGCGAGGCTCCGAATGGATCCTCGCTCAAGAGCTCCAGCGCGCCCCCGGATCGGTTTCCTGCAAGGGATGGACTTTCGAGACCACAAGGACTGAAGTACGAGCACATCGACTCCAGAAGGTTTTTACGGGTCTGGACGTCGTCTCAACCAGTAAAATCCGTCTGGAATCGCTGATCGCCACCGCGAGCGCAATTCCTAACCGCGCGCACTTTACGCGATAACCAGTCGTCAGCCCGCGGCACGCGAACGAGCTGCGGCACGCAAACGAGCTGCGGCCCGCTCGATCGCGGCATCCGTCGCGGTCAGGGCTATACGCACTCGCGTGTCGTCGCCGTAGAAGTCGCCGGGAGCCACGAGGATGCCGATCCCTGCTAAGGCGCGCACCTGCTCGCGAGCGCCGTCACCGTTGCCCGCCCAGATGTAGAGTCCGGCATCCGACTCGGCCGACCATCCGGCCTCCCGAACTGCCCGCAGCAGTGTTTCCCGTCGTGCACGGTACCGTTCTCGCTGCTGCGCAACGTGTTCGTCGTCGTCGAGCGCGGCGATCATCGCGCTCTGCACGGGAGCGGGCGGGATCAAGCCCAGGTGCTTTCGCACGCCGACGACGCGCTGGACGAGTTGTTCGTCACCGGCGATGAATGCCGTGCGATAGCCGGCGTCGCTGGACTGCTTGCTCAGTGAATGCACTGCAAGGAGGCCCGTGGTATCGCCTTCTGTGACTCGCGGGTCGAGCACACTGGGCGCCTGCTCGACATCCCACGGCAGCAGCGCATAGCATTCGTCGCTCGCGAGAACAGCACCGAGTTCGCGTGCCCGCGCCACCGCTGCCCGCAGTTCCGAGATGCCGAGAACTCGACCGGTCGGGTTCGAGGGCGAGTTCAGCCACACGAGCTTCGTCGACTCCGGCCAGAATGCGGGGTCGTCCCCCGTGTGCACGTTCGACCCGACCAGACGGGCCGAGACGTCGTAGGTCGGGTAGGCAACCTCGGGAATCACGACGGTGTCGCCGGCGCCGAGGCCCAGCCAAAGTGCCAGGCCGGCAATAAGTTCTTTGGAACCGATGGACGGCATAACGGCCCGCTCCGCCAGATCGGGAACGCCGCGAATCCTCCCGAACCAGTCGATGATCGCTTCCCGAAGTCTCGGAGTCCCCCACACCTGCGGGTATCCGTGCGCGTTCGACGCATCGCTGAGCGCCTCGCGCAGAACAGCCGGGGTCGGGTCGACGGGCGAACCGACCGAGAGGTCGATGAGTCCATCGGGATGCTCGCTCGCGATGCGTTTCGCGTCGGCGAGGGAGTCCCAGGGGAAATCGGGTAGCTGCAACGCCACGAGACTACTCGTCGTGCTCTTGCGGCGGCAGCTTCGCCACGATCGGGTGGTCTCCCGGAATCGGGCCGACCTTCGCCGCCCCGCCGGGAGAGCCGACTTCTTCGAAGAACTCGACGTTCGCGTCGTAGTACTCGGCCCACTCCTCCGGAACATCATCTTCGTAGAAGATCGCTTCGACGGGACACACGGGTTCGCAAGCACCGCAGTCCACGCACTCGTCCGGGTGGATGTAGAGCATCCGATCGCCCTCGTAGATGCAGTCGACGGGGCACTCATCGATGCAGGCGCGGTCCTTCAGGTCAACGCAGGGCAGCGCGATCACATAGGTCACGGTACAGCTCCTTCCCGAACGTCCAGTCTACCCGCGCGCGCAGCGCGAAGGTCCGGCACCGCGAGTGATGCGAAGCTGCCGATTGCTACGATTCCGATCCACGTCCAGCCCAGCACGGTTGACGGGATGAGAATGCTCGTAGCGCCCGTTGCGCCCCCGAAGGGATCGGTCGCAAGCAGCAAGAGCGTGAGGAGGCTGACGACAGCGGCGACAACGCCCGGGGCACGATACGGATGCATGAGGCGAGCTCCTATGAGCGTCCCCCACACACCGAGCGTGGCGAGGACCAATCCGATCGGCGGCGCAGCCAGATAAGAGAACGTTCCCGCAACCGTGACGGCGAAGGCGAGCACCCCGGTACCCAGCGTCGCGAACCAGTAACCGAAGCCGCGGTGCCTGCCCGTTGCGGGCTCGGCCACGGGCAGACTGCGGAACACGTGCTCCCCAACTGCACGATCACCCTTCTGGGCGGGCCCCTCAACCACTTGCCAGAGCGGCACCGAGCTATCCGCGGCAACGCGACGAACGATCCCGGCCGTCGTGCCACCGCGCTCGTCGTCTGCGAGGAAGACCACGGCCTCCAGCTGCCCCTCGTCGATGAGTCGATTCAAAGCCTGCACCGAGGCGGTTTCGACATTCGCTCCCGGGAGTGCCTCCGCGACCGCCTGGACGACGAAAACAACCGGAATCGTGTTGCTCGCGCGCATATGCGCCATCGTGCCCTCGAGCCGAGCCGCTTGCGCGTGATCCGAGGTGACGACGAGAACCCGTTCACTCCCTGCCATCACTCCAGCCTAGTGTCGCGAGTCAGAAATTGATTTCCAGAGGCGCGGGGTCGGGCGGTGCAGGCCAAGGTGAACGAGCGAAGGCTCGCCGCCGGCAAGTCGAGTGGGAGCGTCGCAGCAAGGCGGCGTCCAGGAGTACGAATCTGCGAACGAACTTCTGACGAGGGGCACCAGGGCGTCGGAAGCTCAGTTCGCCGACCGGCGCTTCATGCGCGACGTCTCCCGGGCACGCTGTGTTGCGTCGAGCGTTACCTTGCGGATGCGCACCGCAGCCGGCGTGACCTCGACGCATTCATCGTCTCGGGCGAACTCGAGACACTCCTCCAGCGACATGTCACGAGCGGGTGTCAGTCGCTCGAGTTCGTCGCCCGTGGCGGATCGCATGTTCGTGAGCTTCTTCTCCTTGGTGATGTTCACGTCCATGTCTTCGCCGCGGTTGTTCTCGCCGACGACCATGCCCTCGTACACCTCTTCCGTCGGTCGCACGAAGAACGAGCCGCGATCGGCGAGCGAGATGAGCGCGAACGGCGTCGCCACGCCCGCACGATCGGCGACGAGGGAGCCGTTGTGCCGCTGGACGATCTCGCCCGACCAGGGCTGATACCCGGCGGAGATCGCGTTGGCGATGCCGGTGCCGCGGGTGACAGTGAGGAACTCGGTGCGGAACCCGATCAGACCCCGTGAGGGCACCGAGAATTCCATTCTGACCCAGCCGGTGCCGTGGTTCGACATGCCGATCGTACGCCCCTTGCGGGCCGCGAGCAGCTGCGTGATTGCGCCGAGGTACTCCTCAGGGGCGTCGATCGTGAGCGACTCGAACGGCTCGTGCAGCGTCCCGTCGATCGTGCGCGTGACGACCTGCGGTTTGCCTACCGTGAGCTCGTAGCCTTCGCGGCGCATCTGCTCGACGAGAATCGCGAGGGCGAGCTCTCCCCTGCCCTGCACTTCCCAGGCATCGGGGCGGCCGATGTCGACGACCTTGATCGAGATGTTACCGATGAGCTCGCGGTCGAGGCGGTCCTTCACCATGCGCGCCGTGAGCTTGGAACCCTTCACCCTGCCGGCGAGCGGCGAGGTGTTCGTGCCGATCGTCATC
>DXDC01000232.1 GCA_019115685.1 Candidatus Agrococcus pullicola | reverse complement strand
TCGGCAGCGCCGACGGCGAGAACATGGCGTTCTCGTCGTATCTCGAGGTCATCCGGCGAATCTCGAACACCGTCGATGTGCCGGTGAGCGCGGATGTCGAGTCGGGCTACGGGCTGGCCGCTGACGAACTCGTCGACCGACTGCTCGAAGCCGGTGCTGTCGGCGCGAACATCGAAGACGTCGTGCACGGTGATGGCAAGCGTGTCCGGGAACGACAGGAGCACGCCGACTACATCGCGGCCGTACGTCATGCCGCCGACGAGGCCGGCGTCGACTTCGTGATCAACGGCCGCACGGATGCTGTCAAACTCGGTGAGAGCGTCTTCCAGGACCCGTTTGAGGAGGCTGTCGCGCGGGTGCAACTCCTCGAACAAGCGGGGGCTCGTGCCGTGTACCCGGTCGGGCTGACGTCTGCGGAGCAGATATCTCGACTCGTACAGGCGGTATCCGTTCCCGTCAACGTGACCGCCCATCCCGTGAACGGCCACGGTGCGGGCGACTTGGCTGCGCTGACGGCCCTGGGTGTCCGCCGCGTTACGTTCGGCCCGCTCTGGCAGCGGTGGCTCACCGACGTTTCGAGCACGCAGCTCGCGCACTGGACTTCGCCGTAGAC
Source organism: Candidatus Agrococcus pullicola (assembly GCA_019115685.1). Taxonomy (GTDB): domain Bacteria; phylum Actinomycetota; class Actinomycetes; order Actinomycetales; family Microbacteriaceae; genus Agrococcus; species Agrococcus pullicola. The sequence goes on along the minus strand of DXDC01000232.1, from coordinate 9,842 downwards.
CCGCATGAAGCAGAAGGCGTCAGCATGGGTCTGCTCCGTTGAGTCGTCAGGTGTGCATGCCCACATTGATCACTTTGCCTGAGGAATCGCGGTAGAAGAAACGCCGCACGCCCCAGGGCTCTACGGTCAGCGGGTGCACGATTTCGAGCCCCGCAGCAACAGCAAGTTCGAGTGCGGTTTCGACATCGTCCACGAACACGGACACGTCGGGGTTCACGGGCGCAGTCTGATCGATCGTCATGAGCCCGATCTGCCGCCCATCATCGTCGGCGAGAAACGCAACCCATCCCGAATCCATCACGACGTGCATTCCGAGGGCTTCCGTGTGCTCCCGGATCGCTGTTGCGAGGTCGCTCACGGTCAGGATAGGGGCGATGCGTGCAATCTGCATGCTTCGAGACCATCGCGTTCAGCGCGCGGTTGTCAAGCGTCCCCAGTAAACTCGCTCGAGGCTCGCCGTCTGTCGGGAGTTTCCCGCGGAGTGGCGCTCTTGATGCGGGCTCCCAAGGGCGGAATACGAAAGCGGAATGCCTGTTATGCATTTTCGCTCTGCGGCCGGGAAGCGGGTCAGGAGATCGTCCGAGCCGTGTTCGTACGCGGCGAAGGGCGCTGGGTCGACCGCGTTCATCGGGCCCGCCAGCTCCAAATAGGCCTGCTCGTCGTCGCATCGCGATGGAAGGGGTCCGCGCTTCGCTCAGGCACCGGAGCCGCACGGAGCCCCAGCCGAGCAGTAGAAGGAGGCGTTCCACTCCCGAGCGTTGTATTGGCCCCGGTGACGGCGAACACTTCACGAACAACGCCGGAATTTGCTTCCATGAGCGTAGTCATCGCGCAAGGGTCTTTCGGTCTCGCCGATGCAGGTGGATACTGAACGTGCCGTATCTCGACAACGAGGGAGTCAACGATGGCACAGTCAATTGCAACTTACATCGCCCTGCCGGGCACGATGGCCGAAGCCATGGAGCACTGGCATGCCGTATTCGGCGGCGATCTGGAGATCATGCGCTACGGCGATTCGCCGATGGAGGGGATGCCCTTCACACCCGCCCCCGACGCTGTGGCACACGCTACCCTCACGATGAACGCAGGCGTCATCGCCGGCGGCGACGCGGTGGACGACGGGAACGACTATCCCGTGCGCGGGACCGCGTACTCCCTGCTGTACACGACCGATACCGCAGACGAAGCTCGCGAGTACATCCAGAAGCTGCTCGACGGCGGCGGCACAGTCGGCATGCCGTTCGAGCCAGCGCCATGGGGCGGCTGGTACGGCCAGGTGTTCGACCGCTTCGGGGTGATGTGGGCGTTCTCGAGCGAGTGAGATTCGGGCTCGAATTGTAGGTCCTCCGGTGCTCCCGGCCGGGGCAGAGCTCGGATCGTAGGGGCACAACGCCGCACTGACGACACTTTGCTTCATCTATTCAGCTACGTGCGATAGACCTGACGTATGAGCAACCCGGAAGACTCGGTACTGCGTCCGCAAAACCGTTCGATCGCCAGGCTGCGTTCGTTCTTTGCCCATCCGGTGGTGTTCGCTTCTGCGGCCCTCATCGGTTTCGTGTCCGGTGCCCTTGCGCTGTGGTTTCGTTTGACCGAGCCCGAGGTGTTGGAAGGGCTGTACCGGACGATGCAGTTGGATCTTCGATTCGTTTCATTCGCCTTCGGCATCGTTGGAGCGACCGGGGCACTTGCCGACGCGCGCGGTGAGCGTCGCAGCCTGCAGGGTTTCCGACGAGTCATGCTGTATTTCGGCGTCGCGGGTGCGCTGCTGGGAGCCGGATTGCTCGTCTTCGGACTGGCCGGCGCGCTGGTCGCACACTTCGCCTCATAGGGTCTTGATCGTGAGTAGGGTTGCCACATGGATTACGACTCGAAGGCGATGCTGAAGTCCTATCTGCAAGAGAGCAGAGATGCGGTGCTGTGGAAGCTCGAGGGTCTGAGCGAGCGCCAAGTCCGTTGGCCGCAGACCGGTACCGGCACGAACCTGTTGGGGCTCGTAAAGCATCTCGCCAGCATCGAGTTCGGGTACTTCGGCGACTCCTTCGGGCGACCCGGTCCGGACTTGCCGTGGATGCACGAAGCGGCCGAGAATAATGCGGACATGTATGCCACCGCCGAGGAGTCCGCGGCGTGGATCGTCGACCTCTACCGCCGATCGTGGGCGCACGCGGACATCACAATCGATGAACTGCCGTTGGATGCCGTTGGGTTCGTGCCGTGGTGGCAGCCCGCGAAACGCGAAGTGACTCTGCACCGCATCCTGGTGCACGTCGCTACCGAGACCGCCCGTCACGCCGGCCACGCCGATATCGTCCGAGAGAGCATCGACGACACCGTTGGTCTGCGTCACCGGCACGACAATCTGCCCCGTACGGAACGTGGGTGGTGGGAGGCGTACCACCAGAGACTCCTGACCATCGCGCAGGAGTTCGAAGATTCCGGGACAGCACCGTGGAGTCCGGAATGAACACGTGGTCCGTCGCGGCGGTGGAGGACGCCTCCGTGCTGGTAGCGAACACTCACGTGTTCGATCATGCCGTGACCCTGGCATCGGCGGAGGATTTCCTGGCCAGGAAGGGACACCTGCTCTTGATGGCGATGACGCGAGAGAACCGTGCCATCGGATTCGTGTCCGGTGTAGAGATGCGGCACCCGGACAAGCCCCCTGAAATGTTCATCTACGAACTGGGCGTGGAACCGGCGTGGCGTCGTCGTGGTGTAGCGCAGTCGCTGCTCGTCGCACTTCGCGCAGAAGCGATCGAGCGAGGTTGCACGGGCATGTGGACAGGCACTGAGCACGATAATGCGGCCGCTCTCGCCACCTACGGGTCACTGGGCGCCGTCATCGACAAGGAATCCGTCTTCGTCACCTGGGACGCGATCGCGGCGACCGACGGACCCTGACACCGGGTGTCGTCCAGAAGCGACTTCCGGTGTCGCGCTTCGGCCAGAGAATGCGCGACCGTGGGCCGATGACGGGCCCGCCTATCGCAATGACGATGGAAACATGACTCATCACGCTTCCAACAACCGTGTCCCCAACCCATCGGGGCTTCCCGTCGCCGGCGAAGCGCGTCCCGCGCGACGTCTTCGACTGCGGTGGGGCGCCATCCTTCCGCTGGCGGCGCTCGCTCTGCTGTGGCCGCTCTCCGGCCTGCTCGGATTCGAGGGCCCCGCGCGTGCGTTCACCATCATCGGCGTCACGCTCGCGGTGTGGATCGGCGTCGTGGGGTTTGCTCACGTGGCTCGCCCCGTGCTCTCGCTGACGCTTGCGGGCGTCGGCTACGGCCTCCTCTACCTGATAGCGAACGCGATCATGGTCACACCGCTGGTGTTCTTCGCGTGGTACACGGTCGCTGTAACGGCAGGGGTGGGAGCGCTCGCGGGGTTGGCAGCGCTGGGTATCCAGCGTCTTGCGGCACGATGATTCCCCGTAGATCGCGGCGTTCGATCACCGTTGCCGCTGCACTGGCAATACTGCTCGCGGGGTGCGGACTGGCACCGAGTACGTCGCCGGTCGATGCCGTGGACTTTGACAGCCCACTGGCGATTCCTCCCCTCGCCGACTCGACCGTCGAGAATGGCGTTCGTGTGTTCGAACTCACGGCGCAGGAGGGGCAACTGGCCTTCACTGACGGCGACACGACCGCGACGAGGGGATTCAACGGGGAGTTCCTCGGCCCGACCGTACGTGCCGAACGCGGAGAAGAGATCGCGTTTCGCATCACGAACGAGCTGACCGATGAAACCACGGTGCACTGGCACGGGATGCATCTCCCTCCCGAGATGGATGGCGGCCCGCACCAGCCGATCGCCCCCGGCGAGAGCTGGGAACCCACCTGGACCATCGATCAGCCGGCCGCGACGCTCTGGTACCACCCGCATCCGCACGGCGCGACCGAGCATCAGGTGTATCAGGGGCTTGCCGGGCTGTTTCTCGTGGACGACGAGCACTCGTCGACAGCGACGCTTCCTCAGGAATACGGGGTCGATGACATTCCCGTCATCGTGCAGGACCGCGACATGGATGTGGAAACGGGGCAAATCGAGCACGACAGGCTCGGCGGCGACGGCACCGAAGTCGGCCTCCTCGGCAACGTCATCATGACCAACGGGGTCATCGGCGCCTATCGGGACGTCACGACCGATCGCGTCCGGTTGCGGCTCCTCAACGGTTCGACGGCCCGAACCTACTCGTTCGGCTTCGAGGACAGGAGTGTCATGCTCGTGGCGTCCGACGGTGGCCTGATGCCGGAGCCCGTCGAACTCGACGAAGTCAGGCTGAGCCCGGGGGAACGCGCGGAAATCGTGGTGGAGATGGACCCCGGCGAGCGTGCAATGCTGCGCTCGTTCCCCCCTGACCTCGGCAACCTCGCTGCGGGATTCGCGGCGGGAGAAAAGGACGAGTTCGATGTTCTCGAGCTGCGGGCCGCTAGCGAGCTGCGGGGAACGGACGAGCCGTCGTGGACGTACGAGGATGTCGGGCTCGTCGAGTCCGATGCGACGGTTGAACGCGAATTCGAGCTCAACGGGCGACGCATCAACGGAGCCGAGATGGATATGTCTCGTATCGACGAGGTCGTCGAAGTCGGTTCCACGGAGATCTGGACCGTGCGAAACGGCGAGCTGAACCCGCACAACTTCCACGTGCACGACGTGCAGTTCGAGGTGCTCACGATCGATGGCGAGGCACCCCCGCGTGAGCTGTCCGGACGCAAAGACACGATCTATCTCGAACCGCACCGCGAGTATCGACTGCTCATGCGTTTCGAGCACTTTACGAACCCGGAAGTGCCGTACATGTATCACTGCCACCTGCTGCAGCACGAGGATGCCGGGCTCATGGGGCAGTTCGTTGTCGTCGAACCGGGGGAGGAGCCCGGTGAGCCGCCGGAACAGGAGCACCATGATCATTGACCTCCTAGCGGGGAGGGTGGATAGACTGCCCGCATGATTGGTGAGAACCTGCTCCAGCCCGACCCGACGCTGCTGCCCGAGGAACGCGAGGTCGTGCACGCGTTGGCGGACGGCGAGCATCCCTCGCAGGTCGTTCGGGCGCATCCCGAATCCCCGCTCGCGTGGGTCGAACTCTCGGACCACGCCTGGGAAGAGGGCAGTGAACTCGAGGCATACGCGTACGCCCGCGTCGGCTATCACCGTGGCCTCGATGCGCTGCGCCGAGCCGGTTGGCGGGGGAGCGGCCCCGTCCCGTGGAGCCACGAACCCAATCGGGGAGTACTGCGTTCCCTGTACGCGCTGCGACGGGCCGCCGAACGCATCGGCGAAACCGGAGAAGTGGATCGCCTCACCGAATTTCTCGAAGGTGCTGACCCGACGGCGTCGACCAAGATCGAAGCCGGCGGCTAGCGCACTCAGACCGCCAGGCGTCGGCACTTCGATGTCCGGCGGTGCACATGCCGAGCAGACACGCCCACCGAGCAGACGCGCTACGGCTCGATCAACGGGACGAATCGAAACAGCCCGTGACGGCTCACTCGCGTCTCTTCGCCGTGCCGTTGCACCCTGTGCATGATTCCGTCCACCGGAATGACCATGACGCCGTCGTCGGCGAGCTGGTCGACGAGAGAGTCCGGCACTCGCAACGCTTCGGCCGACACCAGGATGCGATCGAAGGGCGCTTCCTCCGGCACCCCCAGAGTGCGTGGTAGCGCCCGCACGATTGATGCACGCCCCGATGCGTGTTTGTCGAGCGCGGTTCGTGCAGGTGGAATGAGCCGCGCTTGCCGCTCGACACCGAGCACTCGCCCTTCCTCACCGACCAAGTGCGTCAGTATCGCAGTCGTCCACCCGGACCCCGCACCGACGTCGAGCACTCGATGGCCGGTGCGAACATCAAGCAACTGCAGCATGATTTCGACGGTGCTGGGCTGGGAGTTCGTTTGATCGTCACCGATCGGCAATGGGGCGTCGATCTCCGCGAGTTTTCGCATCTTGCTCGGCAGAAAGTCGGCTCGCGGAACAGCTCGCATCGCGGCGACAACGCGTTCGTACGGGGTCTGATCGGTTTCGTTCATGTCAGCCTCCGGCATCTTCGCCAATGCCGCCAGGCTAACAGCGCAACCGCCGCGGATTACCGATCAACGTCCACTCCGCTTCGACCACTCCCACATCCATGCGCCCTCGCGCTCGTGCCGTTCTAGGAGGGCCACGACGGCATCCAGGTCGGCATCCGGCGGCACATCCAATGCGAACATCGGGTTCGGAAACCAACTCGCACCCTCAACCCACAAGCCGAATCCGTGGAAGCAGTCGGATGCCCGCTGCGGGTCACCTTCGAACGCGCCGTCCTGCAGCACTACAGCACGAAAGGTGTCGTGGCGACCGTCCACGGCAAGCCCCGCGTAGTGGAGGTGGTGCGGCTCCTCCGGACCCCGGAAGAACGGATCCCACGCATCCTCCCAGTGCGGCTGCTCTCGAGCTTCAACGATGTCGCCGACACCGATGTCGTATTGGAAGAACGGGGCATTGAGAATCGTGTAGGTGCCGGCCGCAATCTCTTCCGCCCACAACCACTCGGCAGCTGAGGGCGCCCAGCCGTGCTCTGCCGGCAGCCCGAACCTGATTCTGACGCGTCGCGTTCTGTGTTCTGTTGCATCCATGCCCCGCAGCGTAGGGAGAAGCGGGTTTCGCGGAGGAGTCAGATTGCGCGACTTGTGGAGAAACCCCCGCGTTGCGGGTTGTGGAGCCCGCATTGATGCTTCCGGTTTTCCTCAATGACGGCGCATCGGATCGTTGATTGAATAAGACGACAGTGCGTCGGATGCAGGAGTTCGCAGAGACGAAGGAGCTTGGCCATGAGATTGTTCACTACTCGGCGTGAGCGCCGTCGGCAGCTGCGTGCCAGAGCGGTGCTCGCCGTTGACGGCATCGCGTGTGGAGCGGGAGCGGTGCTCTTGGCCGGTAGCCGAACAGTTTCCCGAAGCGTCGGGCTGGGTCGAACCGCAAGAGGCGTCGGCGTCTTCGCGCTCGCGGCCTCGAGCGTTCTGATGCTGCGGGCCGCAGAGCGACAGCGGCCGGACGACCGCGATTTGCGTCATGCCGCTGCTGTGAATGCAGTTTGGGTTGCGACGTGCGGTCACTACGCGAAGTGGGCCCCCACGCGTGCCGGTCGTCGCCTCGCGGGTGTCACGGCCGTGGCGGATGCGATCGCCGGCGTCATGCAGTGGCGTGCACAGAAAAGGTGAAACTGCTCAGCGCTGCTGCGAGCTCTCCCACACGGCCCGCCACTTCGCTGCCAACGACGCTACGTTCTCGTGCGCATTGAGTCCGCTCGGTTGCGGAACAACCCACAGTTCGGATTCTCTCGGCCACCCGGCTGGAGCATCGGCATCCTGTTTACCGAGCTTCGCCTTCGGAACGTTGAATGCCGTGCGGTATGCGGTGATACCTGCAATCGCTACCGCCCCAGGACGCAGCGTCCGGACCCGCTCGATCAGTCTCGTACCGGCATCCCGCAACTCCTGTTTCGTGAGCTCGTCAGCCCGTACCGTTGGTCTTCCCACGAGGTTGGTGATGCCGATGCCGGCATCGAGCAGGGCACGTTCGTCCCTTGCGCGAAGGCCGGCGGATGCGTCTACGAGCCGGTCTGTGAGCCCCGCGAGATGGAGCGAGGGCCAGAATCGGTTACCCGGTCTCGCGAACGGGGCATTCACTGCGGCCGTCCACAAGCCCGGATTGATGCCGACGATCAACAGTCGTAACGGTCGGCCGTCATCGGGCAGCACATCTTCGAGAGCATCCGGATCGACGGTGGCGAACTGTGCAAGTTCGCTCGCGTGCGGTCGGCGACCACCGAGAGGGGACTTCCGTTGACGCACAGCACGATCGTATCCGGTACGTGCGAGCAGATGCCGGCATCGCTAGCATTGCACTATGACCGCCGAAGCCGCCCGGAACCGCCTGTTCTCCGAAACGTTCGCCAAAGTGGCCGAACAAGTCGATGATTGGACAGCGCCGACGCCGGTTCCGGAATGGCGGGCCAAGGACATTGTGGAGCATCTGTTGGACTGGTTCCCGGAGATGCTGCACTCCTGGACCGGCCTCTCGCTCGAGCCCCGTACAGAGTCGACGCTGTTGAAACGTTGGCGCGTGCGCGCCGACGAGGTCCAGACGCTACTCGAAGACGATGCGATCTCCGGCAGAGCTGTCGAAGCGGGCCCGTTCGCGGGTCAGGAGCTTCGCGCCGTCATCGATCAGCTGTATACCGCGGATATATTCATGCATACCTGGGATCTCGCGCGAGCGGCAGACGTTCCAGCACCCCTGGATAGCCAATACGCTGCCGATCTACTCGCGGGGCTGCAGCGCATGGAGGACGTCATCCGCGCATCCGGCCAGTTCGGCACGGCCAAGGAGACCGACAGCACCCATTCCGTGGATCGGCTCATGGCGTTTATCGGGCGTGAAGTCTGAAACCGGGCGAAACAGGAGGTCATGCGGTCATGACAGCGCGGAGCGATCTGATTCGAAAGCGCGCGATTGTGCGCGGGACGGTGCAGGGGGTCGGCTATCGGGTATCCGCGCAGGCCGAAGCGAACCGGCTCGGCGTCTTCGGCACCGTGAGAAATCTCTACGACGGTTCGGTGGAGACCGAAGCCGAGGGCGAAGCCGCCGCAGTCGAGGCGTACGTCGACTGGTTGCACAGTGGCCCTTCGTGGGCGAAGGTCACGGCAGTCGACGTGATCGACGTGCAACCGAAGGGCGAGACCACGTTCCGTATCCGCTGAGCGAGTGCGGCCCGCTTACGCTGCCGCGGCACCGATCAGTTCCGCGAGCTGAGCTGGTCGAGTGAACATGGGCCAGTGGCCGGATTCGATGTTCGCGAACGACACGGAGCGCACGCTTACCAGCTCCGGCATGCTGCCCTCGGCAAGCCACGCTTGCGCATCCTCAGGGCTGTATTCCGGGCACACGAGCACAACGGGAATATCCCGACGTCGCTCGTCCAGGTATTCCACCTTGCCCTTCGCGACACCCTCGGGAACGGGGTGCGCGCCAGCGGCCACAGTCTGCTTGAGTCGGTCATCCATATCATCGGAGTCGGGGCCTGCGAACGGCTCCCAGCCGGGGAAAGGCATGAGCCCTTCAGCAATGTCGAAGAAAGCCGCGTACTCGTCGCCCCCGGTTGCGGGAAAACCGCCGACCATCAGAACGCGCTCTACGCGTTCAGGGCGGCGATCCGCGGCGAGCCACACGAGTGTCGACGCTGCCGAGTGACCGACAAGAACGGCGGGTGCATCCAAGGAGTCAATCGCTGCGAGCACTGCATCGAGCTGATCTTGCAGGGTCGCGGTATTGGCTCCGAGCCCCTGCCCCGGCAGGGTTACCGAGGCTACCGCGTGGCCCGCATCCCTCAGTGGGGTTTCGACGTTGCTCCAGGCCGTCCCGTCGAGCCAAAGCCCGGGGGCCAAGATGATGTGCTTCATTGCTACTCCGTTTCGATGCGCTGCTTAGAGCCTAGAGAGCACGACCGACACGGGCAAGGGAGGCTGGATCCCCTCGAACGTTACGCTGGGTGGGTGACGTCGGACGAGATCAAACTCCAAACGGTTGGCCCGGAAAATGCACCCACAGTCGTCTTTCTGCACGGCCTCATGGGCCGAGGAAAGAACTTCCTCACAATAGCGAAGGGCCTGGAACCGAACTTCCGGTCGATTCTCGTCGATCTCCCGAATCACGGCGCGTCGGCCTGGACGGATCGATTCGACTACGAGGAGACGGCCGATACTGTCGCTCGAAGACTTCGAGAGCAAGTGGGGGAGCCGTTTCACCTGGTCGGGCACTCGATGGGCGGCAAAATCGCCATGCTGTTGGCGCTACGG
>DXDC01000030.1 GCA_019115685.1 Candidatus Agrococcus pullicola | reverse complement strand
CCCCTGACCGAGTTCCTCGTCTCCACCGAGCTGACCACCGGGGAACACGGTGAAGTTGACCCGTCCGTCGGTGATCTCAGGTGCCTGTTCGGAGAGCGCTACCGCAGCCGTGTGCACCGCGGACGACTCAGGGAACACGTGCGCCAGGCTCCAGGTCACCTGGCCTTCAGCGTCAGCATCACCTCCGCTTGAACAGCCTGTCGCCGCCAGCGCGATCCCGATTGCAGCCGCAGCCGCGATGTACCTGCGTGTCTTTACCTTGGGCATCTTTGCCTACCTTTCGATGTGATTGGTCGTACGTCAACCGCCGCTAGCCGTAGCCGTGGCGGGTCCGTTGATCCGATCAGTGAGCACGTTCCTGGCGATCTCAGCGGCGGCGCGCACGTGCCTGGACGCCGCCTTTTCTGCCCCACCCCGATCGCCCTGTTTGATGGCGTCGACGATGGGACGGAGTTCGGTCAGCAAATCGATCTCCCGCCCTGGCGTCGACAGGGTCACGCGGCGCAGCTGACTGATCTGCGTCTGAACATTGCTAAGGAGGGTCCCGATCAGCGGGTTGTTCGCTGCTTCGACGATGGACTCGTAGAAGGCGTTACCGAAACCGACTCGGGCATCGATATCCGCAGCGTCAGCTGTCGCGATGTTCTCCAGCGTGTTGCTGATCGAAGCAAACTGATCGGCATCCGCGCGCTCGGCAGCCAGACCGCACGCGGCCGACTCCAGAATCTCGCGAACTTCGTACAGATGCGTGATCTCTGCAAGGCTCAACGCTTTGACCGAGGGCCCTCGATAGGGCTCGACGACAACGAGTGATTCCGCCTCCATCACGCGAAGGGCTTCTCGGATGACCGTTCTGCTGACGTCGTAGCGTTCGCTGAGGTCGCGTTCGATGAGACGATTTCCGGGCGCATAGCGCCCCTCGATGATGTCTTTGCGCAACTCATCGGCCACCTGCGACCTGAGTGTTGCACTCCTGGCGATCACCATCTCGTCCTCCTTGACCATTTTGTATACCGTAACACGGTCATCTCGTATGACGCGCTTTGTCATCAAAACGTTATTTTCCGGCACGAACTGCTAGTCACTTAGGCCCACGAAGACACTTGCAAGCGCAATTCGATAGGCGAAAAACGAATCGACAGATGCTCAAGAGCTCCTTCTCGAAACGCAAGCCTGGACTTTCTATCCGACTGCAGCTGAATGGTGCGCACTCATTAAGAAAAGAGCCGTGATGATGGAGCGACTGATCGCCTGCCCCGCTGGCGGCTCAACCTGAAACACTCACTCTCCACCGCCTCCTCCTTACGAGCCCCCTCGATCGGGCGAAGCCAGGGATAGGCAGGCTACGGTGAACTTCACGGAATCACGTTTACTCGCGACCAGCTTGCGCGAATGCGTAATACCGTATTACTGTAATACTATTTAGAGAGGATTTCGTGATGCTGGAACGAACGGCAGCACCACTGCGCGAACAGGTAGTAGAGGTATTACGAGCTTCGATTATCCGTGGCGAACTCGCTCCGGGGTCTCGAATCACGGAAAAGGCAACTGAACAGCGCCTTGGCGTCAGCCGAACAGTTGTCCGCGAGGCACTGCGACAGCTCGAAAGCGAACGACTAGTGCGCAGCCAGCCGGGGCTCGGCCCGATCGTCGCTGAAATAACGCCCGACGAAGCCCGCCAACTCTACGAAGTCCGGGCCGCCCTTGAGGCCACCGCAGCTCGCCTGGCCGCACGGCACGGCGACAAGGAAAAGATCCGTATCCTGCTTGAAGCCTTCGAGCGCATCGGCGACGAGCCGCCCTCAACACTCGAAGAGCTGCTCGAGATCAAGAACAGTTTCTATGACGCACTCGTAGAAGCGGGCCACAATCGAATTATCGGCGAGCAACTCACGCATGTGCAGGCACGTATCAGCCAGCTCCGCTCCGTCACGCTCTCTTCGCCTAGTCGTCACTCGACAATGCGAGAAGAAATCCGTGGCGTAGTCGAAGCAATTGTCCGCGGTGACGAGCAACGAGCATTCGAACTTTCAGTACAGCACGTGATGGCAGCATCCGCCATCGCGCTCAAGCACCTGGCGGAGCGCGAAGCGACTCACGGCTAGCAACACTTCGACCAACATCTCCTTGAGGGAGAACCAACACGAGAATCAAAGAAGGGCAGCATCAATGACGGCGAACGAAGCGCAAGAGTACATCGACAACATGGCACGCACACGTGGCTACGTCCTCGATTATCACAAGGTCATGGCCAAGCAGGACTTCCCCGTCCTGCAAGCGGCGAACCAGTTGGTCTCCGCCGCATACCTCGACCAGCGAACGCTCGACCGTAAAACGAAAGAACTGATCTTCATCGTCTCACTCACCGTCATGCGTGCAACGAAGGGGCACATTCAGTCGCACATCCGAGTCGCACTTGACCTCGGTGTGACGCCGACCGAAATCCTGGAGGCGATCGAGATCGCATTACCGGAAGCCGGCGTCGTTGCTTTCCAAGCGGGCTTTGACGCCTGGCGCGAAGTCGTCGACGCAGAAGGGGTCGAACCTACTATCAAAGCCCACGAAGGCGGATCGGGTACGGGGCAGTAGGACAAGAAATTCCGCCATGACGGCCTCGCTCGGAGGCCGTCCCACCACCGTTGGGCGCTACACAGAGAGGTGAGAAGCCCCATGAACACGACCAGTGCAACGGATAGAGCACGTACACCGAGTCTTCCGCTACAGCCTGAAGCACTACGCCGGCTGCGCGCAGATCCGCGCTTCGAGGAGCTTTCTCGAGGCGCGAGTGTCGCATTCACGTTCGCGACGCCGTCGGCGGGCACCGTGATCGGAGTTCACGAAGGACGATTGCAGTTCGAGGGTGAGCCCGCATTCAGCATCACAGCGAATCGCGAGATATGGGAGCGGCTGCTCGCTCCGGTCCCGAACGCAGGCGATCAGAACATACATGCGTTGATCAGATCTGGCGATGCCGTCTTCGAGGGCGATGCACTCACCTTCGCTCAGAATCTTCACCTGGTGCACAGGGTGATTGATGTGGCACGCGAAGCAAACGGCAACGAAGACTCACAGCCGCAGGGACACCGACCCCTCATCCTGCGGGGGCAATATGTACGCGTCGATATCCCCGATCACGGCCAGTGCGACATCTACGTCGAGCGGGCCGGAACAGGCACTCCAATCCTGTGCCTCCCTACAGCCGGAAGCGACACGAAGCAGTACCACGGCCTGATCACGGAAACAGACCTGACGGATCGGTACGAGATCATCGCGTTCGACCTGCCGTGGCATGGAAAGTCGAACCCGGCCTGGGGGCGACGGTCCACTTCGTACCGTCTCGACTCGGCATCATATGTTGGAGCGATCGCAGCGGTTACCCGGGCCCTGGAACTTTCGCAACCGCCAGCGCTCCTTGGAGTCTCGATGGCGGGCGCTGCCGTCGTGGAAGCTATCGCGACCCTCCCGAAGATGTTCGCGGGTGCGGTCGCATGCCAGGTCGGCCCTCGTCTCGCAGGAAGGCGCACAGGATGGTTGCGCAGCGCCCTCGTGAACGAGTCATTGCACGTCCCGGAATGGACTCGCGTTCTTATGTCCCCTCGGTCACCGGCGGAAATGAGGGACCGCGTGTGGTGGGGATATTCGCAAGGCGGCTTCGGTACGTACGACGCAGATATCGCCTACTACAGCGAGAGTTGGGACATTGACAACGTAAGTCCGTCACTCGACTTGGCCAGCCCCACGATCGTGGTGCTGTCGGGGGCGTACGACACAAGCGTACCGACTTCGGCTAGCCAAGAACTGGCCGGAGCCATACCGAATTCCGTGTTCCGTGTCATGCCGGAACTCGGACACTTTCCACACGCGGAAAACCCGCGTGTCTTCTCGGAGTACCTCGAATGGGCGCTCCAACAGTTCCTCGATTCTTAAGGGAGAGAATGATGAACACTAATCAGCAGCGACACGGAGATCGCCGACACCGCATCTGCATTATCGACGGCCCGAATATGACGAACCTCGGAGCACGCAATAAAAAGGTGTACGGCGCGATCAATTCGATCTCCGATCTGCAATCCTTCTGCACTGAACTCGGTGAT
>DXDC01000231.1 GCA_019115685.1 Candidatus Agrococcus pullicola | reverse complement strand
TCGATTTCATAGCCATGCTGAGTAGAACACTGTCGGTGCCAATCGATCGAGAGGACATGTTCAGAGTCTCCCGCTCGATTGATGACATCCTCGATACGCTGCGCGACTTCGTACGGCTCTACGATATGTTCGGCATAGAGGGCGTGCAGCCTGAAATGCTCAAACTTCTTGATGCCATTGACGACGGAACCGACAATCTCGAGGTCGCAGTGCATGCAATGATGAAGAACCCTCGTAACATTCGACGGGCGGCGATTACTGCCAAGAAGAACCGAGTCCGGCACTTCTACCAGGATGCGCTCGCTGCTGTCGTGAATCGCGAGCTCGACAATTCGAGTCTCAAGCTGCTCGAGCTGTTTCATAAGCTCAATGAGGCTGGAGCTTCGGTAATCCTCGCTGCCGACATCTTGTCCGATGGTGCCGTCAAGCGCAGTCACTAGAACGCAAGGGAAAGAGATACATGATGCGAAGCACGCCTGCCGTTTCACTCCACCTGAAGAACATTGCCGAAGGCGCGGCTCGGTCCGTGAGTGATTTCCTGAGGGGGTCGTTCCGTAGCAATCACGAGGTTAGTTACAAGCGTGATTTCAGGGATGTGGTCACGGAGGCTGACCAGGAGGCAGAGCGGCGTATAATTGAGTATATTTTGGCTCACGAACCGGATTCCACGATACTGGGCGAGGAGGGCGGTCAAGTCGGGAATGGCGCGGTGCGGTGGTTTATCGATCCTATTGACGGCACGGGGAACTTTTCGGCGGGAGTCGCTTTCTGGTGCGTATCCATCGCCGCGGCGATTGACGGCGAAGTTGTTGCCGCCGTCGTTTACGATCCAATCGCCGAGACCCTGTTCGCAGCCGACCTGAGCGGCTCGACGTTGAATGGTCAGGCGATCCGAGCTGTCGGGCCTACTGAGGAAGCGCGTGCGGTATTGACGACCAATTATCCCGCTCCCCGTCAAGTCAACCGCGATGGTGACCGCGTTGTCCTGCTCTGGGGGGAGTTGGTCCGCTCCTTCTTTGCCGTGAAGCGCATCGGATCCGCTGCGCTGAGTCTCTGCTACGTCGCCAACGGGTGGTACGCAGCGACGCTATCTACCGCGGTGAACAGTTGGGATGTCGCCGCAGCATCATTCATCCTTAAACAAGCTGGAGGAAGGTACCGACCGTTGATGCCCCTTGCGCCCGGGCAACAGGACTTTCACTCGTCGGCCTACTACGGAACAGTGGCCGACGCAGACTATCCCAGTCTTGATCGGGTTTGCTCTCAGATTGTCGAGATCGAGCTCGAAGCCCTGGCTGCGAGGGAAGCCTCGCAGCAGTAATGTCTGCGGATCGTGGACACCAGCCGTGGCCCCGATCGACCGAGTCGGTTCTTGAATCTGCGACACGCCGCCTGTGTTAAACTGGAAGCTGTCAGAAATCTCTATAGAGGAGCCTCTTCCATGAATTTTGAGGTCGGCGAGACGGTCGTTTACCCGCACCACGGAGCAGCAACCATCACCGAGGTGAAAGATCGCGTGATCAAGGGGGAGACGAAGACCTACCTCAAACTCAACGTGACCCAGGGCGATCTCGTCATCGAGGTTCCTGCCGACAACGTCGAGATGGTCGGAGTCCGCGACGTCATCGGCGAAGAGGGCCTCGCGCAAGTGTATGAAGTCCTGCAGGCGCCCTTCACAGAGGAGCCGACGAACTGGAGCCGTCGCTACAAGTCCAACCTTGAGAAGCTCGCATCCGGCGACGTCATCAAGGTGAGCGAGGTTGTTCGCGACCTGTGGCGTCGCGACCAGGACCGCGGCCTGTCCGCCGGCGAGAAACGCATGCTGTCGAAGGCTCGCCAGATTCTCGTTTCTGAGCTCGCCCTCGCGAAAAAGGTCGAGGAAGAACGCGCTAGCGAAATCCTCGACGAGGTGCTCGCCTCCTAGGGCCACGGTGCACTCGACGAGACCGATGGGTCGCCTCGCTGTCTTACTACTTGCGGCGGGCAACGGGGTCAGGCTCGAGAGAAGTGAGCCGAAAGCTTTCGTGCATCTCGGCGGTAAGTCGATGCTTCGACACGCGCTAGAGGGCGTCCTCCGTATGCGTGAAATGGCACAGATCGTCGTCACGGTGCCGATCTCCTATGAGGCGTTGGCACGTGAGATCGTTCGCAATACACCCGGGGCCGAGGGCCGCCAGATCACGGTCGTGGCCGGCGGAGCGACAAGGCAGCAATCGGTGCGAGCCTCGTTACAGCACCTCGATGATGACATCGAAGTTGTGCTGGTTCACGACGCCGCCCGTCCGTTGACTCCGCCGATGGTCTTCGACGCGATTGCAGCAACGGTTCGGGAAACCCGAGGGGGAGTTGTCCCCGGTCTTCCGGTCGTAAACACTATAAAGCGCGTGGACGTCGATGAAGGGGTCGTTCTCGAGACCGTGTCACGAGACGAGCTTGTGAGTGTGCAAACACCCCAGGGGTTCCTCAGAGAGGATCTCGTGCGCGCTCACATAGACCAAGACGTCGACTTCACAGACGACGCCGCTCTTGCAGCATCGGTGGGTGTACCGGTGCGCGTGATCGCCGGTGACCAGATGGCATTCAAAGTTACGACCGCATGGGATCTGCGAAGGGCCGAGCAGCTTATGGCTGCCGGTGCACTCGAGACGATCCGAGTCGGCTCCGGAACTGACGTGCACGCTTTCGCCGAGGATGACCGGCCACTCTGGCTTGCCGGCTTGCTGTGGGAGGGAGAGCGGGGTCTCGCGGGCCACAGCGATGGAGACGCCGTGAGTCATGCAATCTGTGATGCGATGCTCTCCGCGGCTCGCCTAGGTACGATCGGCGAAGTATTCGGAACCGACGATCCTCGTTTCGAGAACGCGCGAGGTGAAGTATTCCTGCGCGCGACGCTGGCGCAGCTGAAGGGCCTAGGGCTCGAGGTTGGCAACGTGTCCGTACAGGTCGTAGGCAATCGGCCGGTCATTGCCAAGCGGAGGAGAGAAGCCGAGGAGCATCTTGCGGGAATCCTCGGCGCGACGGTCAGTATTGCTGGGACTACAACGGACACACTGGGCTTCACCGGTAGGGGCGAAGGCATCGCAGCTATCGCGACTGCGCTCCTGCACTCGCGAACCGAGGGACCTGTCTCGACCTGACTTGCCTGAGCTATGGCGTTGCGAACGCGGCATCAAATGCGCTCGCCAAGTCCGACGGCGACACGGCCGCTCGGAATGGTGCGGCCCAGTCTGTTTGCTGCACTAGTTCGATGAGTGAGCCGAGGACGGCAACCTGCTTGTCCGGGTCTGTAACCAACAAGGTGATTATGATGTCGACGCCAACTCGATCGTCGTCGCT
>DXDC01000230.1 GCA_019115685.1 Candidatus Agrococcus pullicola | reverse complement strand
TGTTGACGGACAGCAGCAGCGTCGCGACCACGAGCAGAGTTGCTGTGAAGGCCACGAGAGCGAAGATACCGACGAGCGCCCAATTGCGGGTAGTGAGCAAGACGACAAGACCCGTGAACAGTGCCGCCACTGCCGCGAACGACAGGTACTCCATCGGCTTCATGCGGTCACGGAAGCTGGGTTTGCGGTCTTCCGTCACGATTCGCTCTCCAAGCCTTTTGCAGTTGCCTCTCCCGTTACCCGGGTGCCGAACGCTGCGGAAGCCGCGGCAATCGCGTGGTACACACCGACGATGGCCGCGTACGCGCCGAACAGCCCGGTGAGTGAGACCGCGTCGGCGATACCGAGCACAGGGCTGAACGCCATGAGCAGGCCGAAGAGGCCGGTGCCGATCGCAACGGTGCGCCAGTCGCGCGTCAGTCTCATCGCATCGTCTGCGTTCACGAGTTTGGTCGCCGAGAACTCGACCGCCGCCGTAGCAAACGCCCACAGCGCGATCAAAGCGAAAAACACGACTTCTTGAGGTGACACGAGCAGCGCGGCGAACGCGGCGATCGCTGCCAGTCCGTGGACGCTGCCCAGCAGCAGGAACCGCATGCGAGCATCCCCCGACTGCTGCGCCAAAGCGAACATCGCGACTGCCGTGCCGAAGAAGAAGACCGTCGCAATCGTGAACCCGACGGGCATCGAATGATCTTGCACGAAGACAACACCGAGCCCGGGAAGGAGGGCCGCCAAAGAACGCGCTGCCGGCAACAGCCAGGCGCGCGAAGAAGAACGAGAAGTCAGCGCATTCACTACCTGTCTATCGTACTTCCAAACCATCCCCAGGGCCATTCGAGCGGCTCCGCGCGGCGCTGCGTTCTATCGACCAATTCCCCAGGCGTGCATGGCACACTCATTCGTGAAGAGGAGAAGAGGAGAGGCAGACGTCCCGCATGACCTACGACCCCAACAATCCGTACGCCAACCAGCAGCAGAGCCCACAGCAGTACGGGAATCAGCAACCGTACGGGCATCAGTACGGCCAGTACTCGATCGGTGGGTCGGGTCAGTACCAGTACGGTGACACCAGTAGCTACATGAACGCCGCCCAGAGCGTGCAGACGAAAACGAACGTCATGGCGATCATCAGCCTTGTTCTCGGGAGCGTTTCGTTTGCGCTGTCGTTCGGCGTGGTGCTGTGGCTCATCTCTTTGCTCATCGGGGTGGCCGGTTTGATCCTGGGTTTCATCGGCATGAGCAAGGCCAAGAGCTACGGAAGCGGCAAAGGCGTCGCGATCGCAGGCATCATCACCAACGCATTGGGAATCCTGGGCAGCCTGTTCTGGGCGTTCATGTCGTTGCTGCTGTTCGTCCCGCTCCTCTAACGCCGAGCGCTTTACTCCTCGACCGGAGGTGGCGGCGCGCCGAACGAAGGGCCGGAGTCGGTCTGCGCCAGGTCCGCGAATCGCTGCAGGTGACCGTGGAACGCGACCGGGATGGTCTTCGTGGGGCCGCCTCGGTGCTTCGCGACGATGATGTCCGCCTCCCCAGGCCGGACATCCCGGTCGTATGCGTCCTCGCGGTGCAGCAAAAGCACGAGATCGGCGTCCTGCTCGATGGAGCCCGATTCGCGGAGGTCGGAGATCTGCGGCTTGCGGTCGCTGCGAGCTTCTGCATTGCGGTTCAACTGCGACAGCGCGATGACCGGCACCTGGAGTTCTTTCGCCAGGAGCTTGAGCGAACGGGAGAACTCGGAGACCTCCTGCTGCCGGGATTCGACCTTCTTGCCGCTGGTCATGAGCTGCAAGTAGTCGATGATGACCATTTTGAGACCCATCTGCTGCTTGAGCCGGCGGCACTTCGCGCGGATCTCTACGAGCGTCAGGTTCGGTGAATCGTCGATGAAGAGAGGAGCCTCGTTGACGCGCCCGTGCACCTGAGCGAGCGTCGTCCAGTCACGCCGTTCGAGCGCACCCTTGCGCAGCTTCGTCATCAGGATGTTCGACTCGGCGCTCAGGAGCTTCAGCGCAATCTCGCTCCTGCCCATTTCGAGCGAGAAGAACACGGACGGCATGTCGTGCTTGATCGCGGCGCTGCGCGCGAAGTCGAGTGCGAGGGTCGACTTACCCATACCGGGGCGAGCAGCGATGATCACCATCTGGCCGGGCTTCAGCCCGTTCGTGAGCTCATCGAACTCGTGGAAGCCTGTCGGAACACCGATCATGCCTCCCTCGAGGCTCTTCGCGGCTTCGATCTCGTCGATCGCCGACTGCACAGCGCTCGACAGCTGTACGTAGTCGCCGCGGTCGTCGTCTCCCATGACCCCGTAGATCTCGGACTGGGCATTGTTGACCAGCTCCGTGACCTCACCCTCGGACGCGTAACCCATCTGCACGATGCGCGTACCGGCCTCCACGAGCTTTCGCAGGACGCTCTTCTCGGCCACGATCTCGGCGTAGTAGCCCGCGTTGGCCGCGGTCGGGACAATACTCGTCAGGGAGTGCAGGTAGTCGATTCCACCAGCACGGGTCAGTTGTCCGGTCTTCGTCAACTCGTCGGCGACGGCGATGACGTCGATAGGTTCGCCGTGCGTGTAGAGATTGAGAATCCCCTCGTAGATGACCGCGTGCTTGGGTACGTAGAAGTCTGAGCCCTTCAGTGTTTCCAGGACGTCGGCGACGGCGTCTTTCGAAAGCAGCATGCCACCGATTGCCGACTGTTCCGCGAGTTCGTCGTGGGGAGGAGTACGCTCTGCGCTAGACGATCGCGCGAACTCCTGTTCCACCAGGTCAGTCATGATCCTCCGTTCGGATACCTTTGCGACGCACGCTACTGCGAACCTCGGACATGACGCGTGCGGCTCGCGCATCCGTGGCTGGCGCCACAGTAAGCCGCAGGCGGGGCATCCCACAAACGCGCGTTGTGGAGAGCATGTGGATAACCGCCGAACTTCTCCGGATTCCGATGGTGCGAATTGTGGACGATACTGTGGATTACCCGTGGGTAACTCTGAACATTGTGGCCCTGACCGGGCTTTATGTTGTACACAGTGCTGTGTATAAACTCGGCTGAAGTTCACGTTGAAACTTCACAGTACCTGTTGAGGAATACCCATTCGTGAACAGCATTGAGGGGCGCATCCCAGCGGATGCGCCCCTCAATACCGATTGCTATTTGGTGGCTACAACGTCGAACTTGATGTTCGCGACGATGCCGTCACGAAGCTTCGCCGTCGCCTCGTACCGACCGACGGCCTTGACCGACGATGCGAGTTCGATGACGCGGCGGTCGATCGAA
>DXDC01000229.1 GCA_019115685.1 Candidatus Agrococcus pullicola | reverse complement strand
CGGCGATCTCGACATCGCGGATCGACGCCCAGCCGCCCTTCGGCCGCATCGCTGGGGTCCGGATGCACTCGCCCTTGAACAGTGAGTTGAACGCCTCGGCCATGGCGTTGATGCTCCTATAGTTGTCAACTTGCGATTTCGCCGGTTCTCGGGTCGGTTTTGACGAGGTGGTAGACCTCGCGGATGACGTAGCGTTTGAGGCAGCGGATGATGTCTCGTTTGCTCTTGCCCTCGGCGGTGCGGCGGGCGACGTAGGCGATCGTGGGCTCGTGGAATCTCATCCGGACGATCACGGTTCGGTAGATCGCCGCGTTGAGCTGCCGGTGCCCGCCGTGGTTGATCCGGTGCTTCCCGCTGGTCATGCCCGATCCGGTGGGGACGGGACTGATGCCGGCGAGTTTCGCGAACGCGGCTTCGCTTCTGATGCGTTCGGGGTTGTCGCCGGCGACGATGAGGATCTCCGCGGCGGTATCGACGCCGATCCCGAACTCGTCCAGCAGGTGTGGGGCGCGTTGCAGGACGAGTTGCTCGATCTGCGCCTCGAGCTCTTTGATCTCTTCGTTGAGGGCGATCCACCGTTTCGCGATCGACCTGAGCGCGTGGCGGTTCGCATCCTCCGGTGTGTTGAGCCCGCGGGGTCGGAGTGCGGCGCAGTGCCGGGCGATCATCTTCTGCGTCTTCCTGGCCGTCTCGCGTCGGAGATCCTCGGTGGCGTGGACGAGCATTGCCTTGAGGGTGACCATCGCGCCGGTGCGGTCTTTCACCGCGGTATCGTGCGCGACTTTCAACTGCCGGATCATCTCCACGACCCCGTCAGCGGTCTTCGGAACCGCGGTCGCGAACCCGGCGAGCACTGCCCGAGCGGCGTTCTCCGCATCGAGGCTGTCGGACTTCCCGTTGAGCCTGCGTAGCCGGCGGTCAGGGCGTGAGACTTCGATGACCTTGTATCCGTGGCGGCGGACGAACGACGTGAGTCCAGCACCGTAAGAGCCGGTGCCCTCGACGCCGAACGCAATGATCTTCCCGAACCCATCGGCCCACTCCAACAACTGCCGGAACCCGGCCGTGTCGGTCGCGATTGTGAGGGTCGCGAGGATCCCTCCGATGGAGTCCATCACGGCGGCGACGTGGATGTGCTTGTGCGTATCGACGCCGATCACGACGTGTCCGGAACGGGCGGGCTCGATCTGTTCCATGGTGTGCTGTCTCCTTTGACGAACGAGCGTGGGACTCACGCTGTCGCCGGCGGGTGGACAGGACTGTCATGGGGACGCTTTGACGATGTTGCTCCAGGCTCCTATCAGGTCACGCCCGATCCGGCGGCAGCGGTTACTGCGCGCCCGGCCGGAGGCTCGACAGATCAACGCCAAGGCACCCTGCGGGCCAATCATAAGCAAGGGTCAGAACGCTCCGGCCAGGACTACCCCATCCTTGCGGGATGCGGCAGAAACAGACTGACAGTCATACGAATCGCCTTTGCTTCCAACGGAAGCGACGGCATCGGCTTCGGCGAGGCGCTCGGTGTAGCGGATGGCGCGATACTGGGTGGATTCAAGTGGTGGACGAGCCCGGTCGTGTCCTGCCCGTTTCTGCGGCGCTGCCAGAGGCCCATATCGAGCGCGTCGAGCGCGAGTTCCGTGCGCAGGCTCGTGGACACCTGCCAGCCGACGACGAGCCTGCTGAACACATCGATCACGAACGCCGCGTAGACCCATCCGGCATGGGTGCGGATATAGGTCAGGTCCGCGACCCAGAGCTGACTCGGTGCTGTCGCGGTGAACGCTCGTCCGACGAGATCCGCTGGCCGCTCCGTCTCCGCACCATCACCCGAGGTGGTCTTGATCGTCTTATCGCGCCGGAGCCCCTGCAGCTCGAGCTCGCGCATCAGTCGCTCGACGGTGCAACGGGCAACCGAGACGCCCTCTCGATTCAGCTCGGCGTGGACCTTCCGCGCCCCGTAGACGCCGAGATTGTCGGCATGGACAGCCGCAATGTCGGCTTTCAGTTGCTCGTCTCTGACCGCTCTGGCCGAGGGCGGGCGCGTCTTGGCGGCGTAGTAGGTGCTCGGGGCGATCTTCAGGCCCGCCTCACGCAGGACCTGGCAGATCGGCTCGACCCCGAACCGGTCTCAGTGCTCGTCGATGTAGTCGACGAGCACCGCGGTGGGCACCCCGGTTACTTCAGCTTGCGGTCGAGCTCCGCGGCGCAAAAAAGCCGACGCGGTCTTCAGGATCTCGTTCGCCCGCCGCAGCTCGCGGACCTCACGCTCGAGGTCGGCGATATTCTGCGTGTCCGCAGTCGTGGTGCCTGGCGCTTCGCCGGCGTCGATCTCGGCCTGCCTCACCCAAGTGCGCAAGGCCTCGGGATGGATATCGAGCTGGTCGGCGATCCGTTTGATCGCTCCGGTCTTCGTCGCGGGGTTCTGGCGCGCGTCCAGCGCCATCCGCGTCGCGCGCTCCTTGAGCTCCTCGCTGTACTTCCGTGGTGCTGCCATGACTCTCATCCTTCACTGGATTGAGAGCCTCCATCAGACCCGGGGCGCTTCAGACTCTGAGGCGCGCGCCACTGTTGGTGAGCTGTTAGGGACGCTTTCGACGATGCCGCCGGACGAGACCGAGATCGCCCGAGCATTGGTACGGATGGTACCATCCGCGAGTTTGTCGACCAGGAGTCGATGGAGGTCCGCTCGATCAATCACGCGCAACTCCGCTATGGCGTCGTGAGGGAAGGTCGACAGCCAAGCACCCGACGGAGTCCGTTGTCCGCCCCGGACCGTTTCCGTGCGTCGGGTGACCGTACGGAACTCCTCGCCGACTCCGAGCGCATCCAACGCCCGTATCCCGTTTGCGAAGACAGACAGCCCAGACCCTCCCGTACGGTCTCCCCGCGCTCCATCACCACGACATCGGCACCGGCTCGTTGGAAGCCGACAGCTGTGCAGAGCCCAGCAATCCCCGCCCCTATGATTCCGATTCTCACTCAGCCCTCCCCACCTCAGTACCCGCGGAGCCCCGGCCGTCCCGGGGGCACACGATCGCGCTCGGGTTCACAGCAGACGAAGACCTGCGCGCGGGTCACGAACCAGACCTTGTCATTGCCCTCGACGAGCGCAAACTCGTCACCTTCGGCTCCGATATGAATCGTGCCGCGACCCTCAGCGCGTGAGATACCTGCAGAGTGGCACCCGCTGACCACGGTGGACGGAATGTTCCCGCGTCCGCCATGGGAAGGAACATGTGTTGGCTAACGCCGGGGGTCAGCGACGAACCCGGTAATGCAGATGGAGCACCCGATCGCTCTGAATCACCTCGTCGGGGTCTTCCAGAAGGTGTTGTACGTCGACGGTGCCGAAGAATCGTTTACCAGACCCGAGCACGACCGGGACGACGTCCATGCGCACCTCATCGACCAAGCCCGCAGCCAGCACCTGGCCGCCAACATCGCCGGCGGCCACTTCGACGAGACGGTCACCCGCAAGCTGCTGTGCCTTGGCGACAGCAGCCTCGATACCAGTGACAAAGTGATATGGCGCGTTCGGATGCCAACCTTCGGGCCGGGGCCGATGGGAGACAACGACGACTGCTGGCACGCCGCCCGGCGGGATGCCGTCCCAACCATTTGTCATGTCGAAGACATGACGACCGACGACTGTCGCCCCAATCTGATCCCAGTACGGACGAATGTAGTCGTAGGACGTCTGCGACACCTTCAGCACGCCGCTATCATCGAGCGGCACGTCACCGTTGAGCAACCAGTCGAACAGCGGTCCAGGCTGGTCGTTGTCGTCCGCGATGAAGCCGTCCACGGATACTGAGTTGTACATGACGACGTTACCCATGGGTCCTCCTCTGATGGTTGGTTGACCCAGGTTAGGATTTCGCGAGCCGGTTGGTCTTGTAAAAAATCAATCGGTCGGCAGCGGCCAGCCGTCAAGTGTGTGACCCGGGTGTTCGCGCAGGAATCGCCGCCGGCCATCGACATACCTCGTCGGCGTAAGCCCAGTGAAAGCCCGAAACTCGTGGCCGAAGTGAGCCTGGTCGAAGTAGCCCGCACCGTGGGCGACCGCGCCCCAGTCGATCGGCTCCGCGAAGTTCACGGAGAAGACGGCGGCAGCGAATCGATAGCTGCGGGCGAGCCGCTTCGGCGTGACGCCGATGAGTGCTTTGAATCGCTGAGCCAGGTGGGTGTCGCTTACACCGGCAGAATCTCGAAGGTCGCTGATGGCGACCGCGCCGCGGGTCGCGGCGATGACGTTGCTTGCCTGACGAACGAGTCCCATATCGGGCGTTTCACGCAACCGCCGCATCAGCTCTTCTTCGAGGAGCGTGAGCATCCAAGGCACGTCCGCGGCCGTAGTCAAGCGATCCCGCAGTTCAGCGGCAGCGGACCGCCCCCACACGTGTTCAATCGTCGCCGGCCGGTCACGCAACTCAGCCGCGGGCATCGGCACGAACGGCGCTAGCCCCCATGGTTTGAAATGGACACCGACGGATCGGGTGTCGGGTGGGTAACCGAATTCCAACGCTTGTGTTGACGCGCTGACCACGCAACCGTCGATGTAGTCGGCCGCCTCGGCGCCGACACCGATGTGGAACGGCGGTCCGAGGTTGACGATGAGAAACGCCGCCGCCGACGGCGGCAATGTCAGCCGGGGATATGGCGGCGTCCCGTGCAGGTAGTAGAGGTCATCGATCAATTCGTTCAACGGGGGCCGCGGCGCTCGGGACACGTACTCCATGCCGACAGTATGTCGATTTCGTTGGATCGGCGCGAGGCGGGCAACGCCCGACGGTGCCTTCTTCATTCAGAGGCGTTCCGCATGAGCAGATCTCCGACCGCGAGTGTCGAAAGAGCGGGGTCGAATGTCCACGAGGTATCCGATGGACGCAGCCGCCAACAGGGGTGGCCACATTGCGGCGAAAACGTAGCACGTCGTGGATAGCGCAGCCCAACCGTCATTGTCGGCGCCTGCGAACGGGTTCACGTCGCGCCAGCTGAGTATGGACATCGTCACAATCCAGGCGAGCACCATAGACCCGACAAGTTCTGCCGCCCCAACCAATAAGGCATTGGGACTGGGGCGTGAGTTGCGATAAGCCCGACGGGCTGACCTGGTCGACGGCGACGTATTTTCGTCGACGAGCATGTGAACGCGTACGCCGCGATGGCTCGTGCCGACGGAGCGAATCACGCTTTGCCCGTGCGGCCCTCAGAAGTCACGCTTCCCCAGCGTGACGAGTGTCCGGCTATGAAAGCGATTGTCTTCCTCGAGAATCGTCACACTGCCGGATGGCATCTTGAACATCGCATACGCGCACGCGTCTATCGGGATGCGCATCCACGCCATGATGACCCAACTCGCAGTTCCACCGTGCGTCACGATGACTCGGTGCCCCGCGTCGGTGCGCTCGATCCGCGCGACGGCGGCGTGAGCGCGCTCAATCCACGCACGCTTCGTCTCACCACCCTCGATTCCCTCGTCATGGTCCAGTCGCTCCCCTTGCGCAGGCGGGAAGATGAATCTTTCATCGAGCCAAGCCTGGTCGCGGCCTTCGGCGACCCCGTACGACTTCTCTCGTAGGTCAACGTCGAACTCGACCGCAACGCCCAGCGATGCTCCTATAACGGACGCGGTCTGTGCCGTTCTGGCGAGGTCCGACGAGACAAGCTGGATTGTTGCGTCGCGAGGAATCGCGGCACCGAGGAACCTGGCGATGCGTTCTGCTTGAGCGTGACCCTGCTCGGTCAGGTTCGAGTCGTACCACCCACCGACGAGACGATCGACGTGATGCGTGGCCTCTGGATGAGTGACGACGTAAACCTGCTGCATGTCTCGATCCTGACACAACGAGATCGAGCCCAGTGGGCCTGGTGCAACGGGGAAGGCAGGCTCCGCGCTACCGGCGGCGACGTCGTGCCGGCCCTGGTCGGCACGGGCCTCGCGCTCCTCGTCGCGGGCGGAATCGTGATCGCGAGCCGACGGATCCGTTCGCACGGCGCCGGCTAGGGCGAACGCCGGGCATCCGTCGCGGCATGACGAAGCGCCCGTCTCGAGAGATCGAGGCGGGCGCTTCGTCGCGCGGGTCAGTCGGCGAAGATACCGCGCGCGGCCGGCGGCACCGGCGGGTCGAACACGCGCAACGACGTCGCGAGCATCGCGTAGTAGCCGGTGAGCCAGACGAGCTCGGCGAGCCCCTCGCGCCCGACGGCGTCGACCGTCTCGGCGAACGCCGCATCGTCGAGCGCGCCGTCCGCGTGCAGGGCGCGCGTCGCGCGGCAGACCGCGGC
>DXDC01000029.1 GCA_019115685.1 Candidatus Agrococcus pullicola | reverse complement strand
CTCGCCAATCGGTCGTCGACTACTTCGACGGCGCTGACGGCGCCCGGCACGATCTCGATGCCGAGGGCGGAAAGCTTCCCCAGTTGGTCGGCGGGGAATTCATGGCCATTGGAGAAGAACGACATCTTCCCGCTCCACTGGTGGAACAGCATCGCTTGCATCGCGGACATCGGTCCGGTTACGAGCAAGCCGATCCTGGTGTCGCGGATCTCCCATCCGTGGCAGTAGGGGCAGTGCACGACGTCACGCCCCCAACGCTCGGCGAGCCCGAGCACGGCCGGCATTTCGTCGCGGACACCGGTAGCGATCAGCACTTGGCGCGCGCGAACGGCCGATCCGTCATCCAATTGCAGCACGAAGCCGCTGCCGCGTGAGCCGGACGCGTCGGCGATCGCCGTCTGCACGATCTCGGCACCGTACGAACGTGCTTCGTTCCGGGCGGTCTCCAGCAGCTCAAGCGGGTTGATGCCCTCAAGACCGATCAAGCCGTGCGCGGCCGCTGCGGGTGCATTGCGTGGATGCCCGCCATCGATCACGATAGCGCTGCGGCGAGCACGAGCGAGCGTCAGTGCCGCGCTCAATCCTGCCGCCCCGCCACCCACGATCGCTACGTCCCGAATCTGGTCTCCGTGCTCTGCATTCATCGTGCCGCCTCCTTGTTTCTCCTGATGCCAATACCAGGATCACTGCAGCCGGTCGGAAGTGCAAACATTCTTGCCAAATGGCAAACTGGTGGATATGAACGACACGACCGATCAGACCCTCGACACCGTGGGGCCACGTCTCAAACACCTGCGACTACGCCGGGACGTCACGTTGACTCAGCTCGCCGAGGAGTCCGGGATCTCCACGAGCACGCTCTCCCGACTCGAGGCAGGACTCCGGCGACCAACGCTAGAGCAGCTACTGCCGCTCGCCCGCTACTACGGCGTCACCCTGGATTCCCTCGTCGATGCGCCGCGCACCGCCAATCCCCGAGTCGACCTGCGCCCGCTGGCCTGCAGCGACGGCTCGATCATCATTCCGCTCACCCGCCGCCCAGGCGGCATCCAGGCATTCAAGTTCGTACTGCCGACCGGCGATGACGACACGGTTCCCGACCTCCGTTCGCACGAGGGCCACGACTGGGCCTACGTACTGAACGGCACCCTTCGCCTCGTGCTCGGCGATCAAGACCTGCTGCTCCAGGCCGGCGAGGCGGCGGAGTTCGACACGCGCACCCCGCACTGGTTCGGCGCAACCAGCGCGGGCCCCGTCGAATACCTCAGCCTCGTCGGCAGGCACGGCGAGAGGGCCCACGTTCGAACAGCCGCGGAAAGCAACGCTTGAGCTGCACGCTAAGCGTCGTCCGGACGGCGCATCTCGAAACGGTTGTCTTCGTCGATGGTGAAGTAGTTCACCGGCCCTCCAGCGCGCAGCACCGGGTCGGCAAGGGCAGTCTGGTAGATCCCGTCGACGAGCAAAGCGCTGTCGATATGCACACCGACGACCTCGCCGAAGACCATGAGTGTCTCCGTGAGGTTGCCCTCGGCGGTCTGCAGCGGAACGACCTGCGTGGTGCGGCATTCGAATACGACCCTGGACTCGGCCACGTGGGGTACGTCGACGATCCGCGACGACGCCGGTGTCAGCCCGGCAAGTGCGAACTCGTCGACCTCGGGCGGAACGGTTTCGGAAGTCGCGTTCATCGCCGAGGCGAGTTCCCTCGAAACGAGATTCCAGCAGAATTCACCGGTGGCCTCAGCATTGGCGAGTGTGTCCTTAAATCCGTTGCTTGCGACCCCGATGATCGGCGGGACGTAGCTGAAGGCGTTGAAGAAACTGTACGGCGCCAGGTTGAGCACACCATCGGCGGACCTACTCGATATCCAGCCGATCGGCCTGGGCGCAATGATCGCATTGAACGGCGAGTGCGGCAGGCCGGTGCCCGACTCGGGCTCGTAGAAATGAATGTTCCGCTTCTGGCTCTCTGTCACCGCAATCCTCTCGCCGGCCTCCGCGCCTGGCCGTCACGTCCATTTTCCATTTTTGCCCAGCTTCGATCGATGCGGGTACATGAGCGAGCCTAAGCCCTCGCGCCCGAAGGGTTGTTGATCAATTGAGACCGGGGATCAGTCGCTCTAGCGCACGGCTAGACGGAGATGGACCGTCGAGTCGACGCCGGTCGACCACTGGCCTCAGTGACGAAAAGCAACGATGTCCGATACAGCGGGATCGGCAACGGGAATCGGGGTGGGCGTCGTTTGCATTCCGACGCCCACCCAGATTTCTAATGCTCGGTAAGCAGTTTGACCACGCGCTCACTTTGATACAGGAACCCGGCATGGGAGGCGTCCAGGGAATGCACCTTGAACCGATTCTCAGGTGTGAGCTGGTCGGCCTCTCTGATCAGCCGGTCCTGCATTTCAAGGGGCAACGAACGGTCGCGCAACAAGCGAATGTATGCGTGCGGCACCTGACCCCACGTTTCGGCTTGGATGCGAGCGTCCGCCATCATGACCGTCAGCGATTCATCGGGTTGCATGAGGTTCACGAACGCCATGAAATGCTCATCGTCGATCTCCTCCATGATCGAGGCCTTGAGTCTCTGTAACAGCGCTGGGTCGGCAGTTCGATAGTTTGCTCGCCCGATGCTCTGCGGAGGTTCGAGCTCAATATTCAACCCGGCGAGGTCGGGCAACAGGCTTCCCTCGAACTCAGCCTCACCCATGTAGTCGATCGGGTTGGCTTTCGATGCGCATGCCCAAGCCGAAATGTAGACGAGTCCGTCGACGAGTTCCGGGTGTCGGTTGGCGAAAACGGTTGTCGTAACGCCCCCGAGGCTTGCAGCAACTAAAACCACCGGTCCGTGGTTTCGCAGTTTACGAACTGCCGTACTGAGCGCATCAACGTTGTCGTCCAGTGTGACACTCGCAAGCCTTGAGGGTTCGGCACGCAGCACGTCGAGGCGTTGCGGTGACTGATAGGAAGCACTGTATTGCGCATCCATCCCATGGCCGGGAAGGTCGATGGCGAACGACTTCCTGCCTTGAATCGCGAGTTCGCGCTGGATCGAAGCCCACATATGCGAACTTGTTCCGGAGCCGTGAACGAGAACGAACGTGGTGCGCGGATCATTCGATGGGTTGTCGTTAGTGTTCATAACATTGTGTCCTGTCGCTGGAGATTAGTCATCCATCGGCGACACGTACCTCCTGACCCACTTCGGGTCAGCGAAATAGGCCACGCTTCAGCGTGGCAGAGTGCGCCGGACTACTCCGAGCGCAGGCGAACGAAACACAACAACATGGCAACCACGCTAGCACTGCGCTTGCCTTGCATGCGGGCCCCACCACGTGAAGCTCGTGTTCATGAGGGGCGAACAGCAGGACGACTACCGCTCGAATCGGGCACTGAGTTCCGCGACACGTTCGGCACGGTGCTCCGACCGCATCCGTCCCGCCCGCTCCAGCAGACTGATACCGTGGAGGGCTCCCCAGAACACCTCCGTCTTGGTTCCGTCTCCTTCGTCACCGATTGCCTCGGCAAGAGCTTCGAACCCCTCGCGGAGGTCGGATGGCGTGTCGGTGCTGGCAAATG
Organism: Candidatus Agrococcus pullicola; assembly: GCA_019115685.1. Lineage (GTDB taxonomy): Bacteria > Actinomycetota > Actinomycetes > Actinomycetales > Microbacteriaceae > Agrococcus > Agrococcus pullicola. The sequence continues at coordinate 3,663 of DXDC01000029.1, read as the reverse complement.
GCGCGTCTATCGACTGTTGAAACATGGCTTCGTAGACTGCGGGATGCTCGCTGCCGAAATCGAGGTACGCGATAGCAACGGCTTCGATCGCCGCTCTCCCACGCGTACTGTCGAGCACGTCGCGACAGCGCCGGGTCAGGTCGACGAAACCTTCGAGCGCAACAGCGAGCATGATCTCCGCTTTGCCGCCCGGGAAGTGCCCATACAGTACCGGCTGCGTAAAGCCGATGGCATCGGCAAGATGACGTGTCGTGACCGCCGACCATCCATCGGCATCGGCGCGCTCGCGTGCGGCCTGCAGTATCCGCCTGTGACGCTCCTCGTTGCGCTGTTGCCGTGCAGCTGAGTCAGCCATCCCTTGCCCTTGCTTTCCCGATCGCTCGAACATAATATAGCACTGCTAGATTTTCTAGCATTGCTAGATACTGGAGGAACCAAGATGTCACTCGTTCTCGCCGTGCTCACCACATCTGTCACGGGCCTCATGGTCGGCGTCGAGTTCGCCGTCGCCCTCGTCATCAACCCCATCACCCTGCGCCTGCCCGTGGCCGGATCAATCGCAGCACGATCGGAGGGGGCACGGATGCTGGGGCGGGTAATGCCGTTCTGGTACATCGGATCGCTGGTTCTCACTGCCGCGCTCGTGGTCTTCACCTGGGGAACTGCTCCAGCGAACACGGCGATGGTCGCTGCCGCGCTGCTCGTGATCAGCGTCGTGATGTCAGTCGCCCTGCTCGTACCGATCAACAACCGTTCCGCGATGTGGACGCCCGACGATCATCCAGCAGACTGGCGAGAACAGCAGCAGCGCTGGGACCGGCTGCATTACGCGCGCGTCGCCATCATCGTGGCGGCGTTCGTGCTCATCGCCGTGACGACAGCGCTACTCTGACTGCGCCGCCGTCAGGAGGGCAGCAGCGTCACACGCTCATCCAGTTCTGCGGTTTTGCCCTCGATCGCCGCGTGCTGCAGCGAGGTCTGCACAAGAATCGGCAGATGGTCGGATTTACCCTGCGGCAGGGCGACCACCTCGTGGACGCCGAACCCTCGGGAGAGGGCGAAATCGTAGTTGCCGCGCAGCACCCGGTAGCGCGAATAGGTGCCCTTCACGCTGCGGTTCATCTCGAACCCGTGGGTATCGATGTGCCTCTTCAAGCCGGATTGGAACAAGGGGTAGTTGAAATCGCCGGCCATCATGGAGGGCAACCCCGGCCCGATCTCGTGCATCGCAGTGAATGCGGTGCGGATCTGATGCCGTCGCAACGAATTGGGAGAGGTCAGGGGCGCGGCGTGGAAGGACGCGACCACGACATCCCTGTCGTATTTCCGATCGAGCGCCCTGACCATGACGAGCCGATCCTCCCCCGGCTTCATAACGCGGTCATGGAATGACTTCCTGAGCGAGGTGATCTGCAACGTCTGCGGTTGAAAGCGTCCGGTTCGTAAGTACACGGCCAACCCGAGTCGGCTCTGTGCGGTCGCGTGCATGAGCTCGAGTTCGCCGATACGTAGCGGAATTCGCTTGGTGTCGGCCTCCTGCAGACACAGTGCGTCGGGGCTGTGCTCCTCCGCCAACGGTACGAGGTCGGTGGCCGCATGGTGATTTCGCAGGTTGTAACTGATGAGCTTCATCGTTCTCCCACATTAACGTGCGTGACAATGTACCGTCATAGGTTCACGCTTCGCCCTGTGCATCTCCTGTCATGATGGATCGAACTCATCATGGCCTTCGATCTTGAGCGCGTTTCGACCCCGCCGCTTGCCGCGACTGCAGAGACATGGCCTCTTGCCTCACGGCACCGCGAACCTGATCATGACGAAGCCGCCGACGCCGATGTGGCCGAGCACGAGAAGATCGGTCACGCCTGTCACTTGCTCGGTGAACTTGCGACCGCCCGGGTTCAGGAGCGGGCTGATCGTGAGCGAGAACTCATCGAGTACACCGTGCTCCAGGAGGTTGCCCCATACGTTCGGCCCGCCCTCGACCAGAATGCGGCGCGAACCCGACCGCTGAAGGTCTTCGACAACGTCGACCGCGAATCGGTCGCTCGCCGTGGGTTCCGTAGTGAAGATTCGGGGCGGCACCGACGCTCCCGACGTCATCGCTCCCAGCGCATCCGGTTCTTCCCGCCTCGTGATCAGCGCAATGGGCGGCTGCTCGGCAAGGCCGCGCTCTACCCGCCAGGCGGCATCCACCGGCTCCACTAACGGATACGTGTAGCCCTCGGCCTCGACAGTCGCAGCGCCCACGAGGATCACATCGGCGCTGCGCCGCAGGAACGACAGAAGCCGCGCATCCTCCGGCCCGCCGAGTGCTCCTGATCTACCGTCGAGTTCAGCGGCTCCGTCAACGCTTGTGATCCCGACCGCCCTGACAACCGGAGCGCCGTCCTCGGGAAAGAGACTTGCGAAAGCACCGACTGTCTCCTGCTCGTTCATGCCACCCCCGACTGTCGGTTTTCGCCAGCTGCCCCGTCAAGAGTGTCGAAGATGTCCTCCGGCGTGTTCTCATCACCCATGTTGTGCTTGAGCACGCGCGGTTCCGACCATCCCAGAGTGCAGGCGACCATATCCAGGGTCTGTCGGGATGCGGCCACATCGTGCATGCGGATGATGCGGGCGCCGCCGAGCGCCGACAGCACCGCCGTGGTCAGGGAACCGGGGAGTCTGTCCTCTCGCCTCGCTCCAACGGCCTCGCCGATGAAGTCCTTCCGGGAGGGAGCCGAGAGCACGGGAAAGCCGAGGGATGCGATCTCGGGAAGTCTGCGCAGCAGTTCGAGAGAGTGCAGGGTGTTCTTGTTGAGGTCGAGGCCGGGGTCAACGATGATGCGCTCGGGTGGAACTCCCGCCGAGATCGCCTCCTCGGCCTTCCTGCCCAGGAACTCGCGCACTTCTCGAGTCACGTCGTCGTACTGCGGTCGCGGATAGGAGGTGCGCGGCCGCGCGAGCGAGTGCGTGATGACGAGGTAGGCGTCGTGGTCGGCGACCGTGCGTGCCATGTCGGGGTCGGACAGCCCGGTGGTGTCGTTGATGATTCGGGCACCGGCTGCCAGGCACGCACCGGCCACATCCGCGTGAAAGGTGTCTACCGAGATGGTCGCCAGACACTGCCCCGCGACTTCGCGCACGACCGGTTCGACGCGACCCCGCTCCTCATCGGGCGAGAGCTGTTCACCCGGCGCGAATGGCACTCCCCCGATGTCGATGATCTCCGCGCCGTTTCGATTGGCCTCGACTCCCGCGTTGACGGCCGCGTCGAGCGCGAAGGTCTTGCCTCGGTCGTAGAACGAGTCGGGGGTGCGGTTGACGATGGCCATCAGCGCCAGCTCGGTGCGCAGATCCATGTCGCGCCCGCCGAAGGCGTGGACGGGATGGGTGATGTGCGGTGCCGCCTCTCCGGACGCGTTCTCGGGTCCGCTCGCCGGAGGCTGTGTCACCATAGCCCCCACTCTATCCAGAGCGCGTTGACAGCCCGTGGTCAGTCACTCATCAATGCCGGTGTACCCCTAGGCACGAGTCGAGCACGGCGAGTGTCCCAACCGACGATCACCTCATCGCCTTCGGCAAGCGGCTGGTCTCCCACGTGAACGTCCATGCGCCCGATGAGTTCATTACCGGACTCCAACCGCGTGTACACAACGAGATCGCTTCCGAGGTAGACAG
>DXDC01000028.1 GCA_019115685.1 Candidatus Agrococcus pullicola | reverse complement strand
CGCCTTCGCTCTAGGCGGGAGTATCTCGATCAGGTTGGTAGACCAGAATTGCCGCTTCTCCATGTCCTCGGCAATGCCCTTGTCAGCCGGAGACTCCTGCATATGCGTATGCATGGAGATGAATCCAGGAGCGATGATGCTGTCGGTGTTCTCGGTGCGGTCGGCCCGAACCTCGCCCGGTTTACCGACATGGACGACGCTGTCGCCCTCGATGACCACGGCACCGTTCCGCAGTAGACGATGCTCACCGTCCTGAAATGCAACTATCCATGGTGCGGTGTATTCGATAACGGGACTCATGCTGCTTCACGCTCCTTCACGATGCGATGTACAAGAATGGCGCCGATCATGACCAGGACGGCAAGGCCCGCCAGAATCAGTACCGGACCCAACACACCTCCCGCGGTTACCGCGAGGATCGCGGCGCCCACGGATGGCAGAATGCCGCCGAAGAGGATCGAAGCTATCTGGTAGGCGAGCGAGATGCCCGTGTAGCGGGTCTCCGGCGCAAACGCACGCCCCAGGAAGCCAGGGATGCACACCCACGCACCCGCTCCAACTGTCTGTGTAACCACCAACATCAAGCTGATCAGAACGTAGTTCCCCGAGGCCACGACCAAGAAGTGCGGTGCCGCGAAGATGATCACCAGCACCGCTGATGCAATCAGAACTCGGCGCTCTCCGAGCTTGTCGGCCATGGCAGCAACGATGGGGAAGGTAACGAAGCTGGAGGCCGCGGCAATGGTCTGCCCAATCAACAGGGGAGAACTATCAAGCCCCTCCCCCTGCGTGGCATACGAAAGGAACAATGTCCCCGTTACGTAAAAGCCCCCAATACCGTGAGCAACGAGTAGTACGCCCGCGAGCACGGACTTCCATTCCTTTCGGAAGACCTCGATGAACGGGAGCTTTCGCTTCTCGTGTTCTCCTACTGCACGTTTGAATACTGGAGACTCTTCGAGACGGACACGGAGGATGAGCCCGACGACAACCAGGACCCCCGCGAACCAGAATGGGATTCGCCACGCCCAGGCTTCCAGAACCTCCTGCCCTCCAAGCCCTACTAGGGCGAACATGCCGGAGGACATTACCGTCCCGGCAGGAGAACCGAGTTGTGTGAATGCGCCGAAGAAGTTCACGCGGCCTTCTGGTGCACTCTCCGTGGAGATCAGGGCCGCTCCACCCCACTCGCCACCGATCGCAAATCCCTGAATCAAGCGAAGTAGCACAAGTGCGGCGGGAGCCCAGAGTCCGATGGTGTCGTACCCGGGGATGAATCCGATAAGGAACGTGGCAATCCCCATCATCATGAGGGAGATGATCAGAGCCTTTTTGCGCCCTTGCCTGTCACCGATATGACCGATCACGATCGCACCGAGGGGGCGTGCGAGGAACCCAACTCCGAACACCGCAAAAGCGGACATCGTACCGATGAACGGATTCTCGTTCTCGGGGAAGAATACCGTTCCAAACACCAGAGCCGACGCTGTGGCGTAAATGTAGAAGTCGTAGAACTCTAAAGAAGTTCCGACGAACGCACCGGTCGCCGCCTTCCTTGCTCGCTTCAGCTCATGTCGTGAGGGCTGCCTCTGTGATGTATGCGGTGATGCCACGGTGCCTCGCTTCGCTCCATTTCGGCCAATGCCGAGTTCGTCATTGAAGTGGCACCACGGTAGCACACCTTCCTCACATTTGAGGAAGTCAAATCATCATTCTTGATGAAGCGAGTTTTCAGCGATTCACCCCACCGCCGACTTCCCGGATGAGCGCAACGAAATCGCTCTCCGAGATCCCGGAGAGCCATCGGATCATCGTGTCGAAGTGCTCGACAGTTAGACGACGGCTCTGTTCCGCGTCACCCCTCATAACGGCACGGGCGATAGAGGCGTGTTCTCCGCTAGATCGACTTTTCTCTCCTGCTTTATGCGCCGCAGCAACGACTAGCGGTTCCAGTCGGTGCATCTCGGGATATAGCGCTTCAGCGATCAGCGCGTATGGTGCACTGTGCGTGGCCCTGCACAACAGCACATGGAATTCGATGGCGTCTCTTGAGAAATCTCCGCCTCGAAGGGAGTGTTCGTCGTAGGCCGCCAGGTTCGTGAGCATCGCCAGATGATCCTTGGCATCCGACCGGTCACAGGCCAAAGCCGACGCCTCCGCCTCTATGACTTTCCGCAACTCCAAAAGGTCGATGAGTTCCGATCGATCCGCCTCATCAAAAATGTCATCGATCAACTGGTTTCGGCGCCGGTGCTGAGACGCTCGCGCCATCATGAGCCTTGCAGCTTCGGTGAGCTTACGGCCGCTCCGACCTACCGATTCCGTCATGCCGAGCTCATCGAGACGGAGCAGCATCCGCGACACTGTCGCTTGACTGACACTCGCCCCCCGCTCGGTGAGATATCGATGTGCGCGAGCTGCGCCGACGAGCCCGTCGACTTCCATCATGAATTCGGCGAGGATACGCTCATCTCTGCTCATGTGGTCCCAGGCATTCCTGGAGGAGTGTTTTGCTGTCACGTTCCCAAGCCTCTCACGCGTCTAGCTGGCTTTCACGAGTCCCACAGCAAGTTGGCGTGCGACCCTTGGGTTCAACAGCACCTCGCATCCGCATTCTTCCGACACCCGGGTAACGTCGAACCGGCTGGACGCTCGTCGGCTTGTCACGCACTTGCAGTTCTGCACCGCAGACTGCGGAGCCAGCATGAGAGCTAGGCTGGTGCAGTGCGTTCGCAGGGATTCTCTGAGACAGGTACCACCTGGATCGGCTACCGTCGCGGTTCGGGGCGCTATCGCCGCATTCAGTTGACGATGTTCCTTGCCGGCGTCGCCACCTTCGCACAGTTGTATGCTCCGCAGGCAGTCCTGCCGCAATTGGTGGAGTCTTTCGGCGTCTCTATCGCCGAGTCATCACTTGCCGTGTCTGCGGGCACGCTGGGTGTCGCAGTCTCTGTCTTGCCGTGGTCGATCGTCGCTGACAGGATCGGGCGCAAGCGCGTCATCGCTATCGCGGTGATCGCAGCAACGATCCTCGGCTTCCTCGTCACGCTGATGCCGACATTCGAACTGCTTGTCGCCGTCCGAGTACTCGAAGGGCTGGCGCTCGGCGGCGTTCCCGCCGTCGCGGTCGCATACCTCAATGAGGAGGTCCACCGGCTCGACGCAGCGGCCGCTGTCGGCACATTCATTGCCGGCAACACGATAGGTGGACTCTCCGGCAGACTCATCGCGGGGCCGCTTGGTGAGCTGACGGGCACATGGCAATCCGGCTTCCTCGCGGTATCCGGGCTGTCTGTTTTCGCGGCGCTCATCTTCGTATTGCTCACCCCGTCGCCGCAGGGATTTCTACCGGCAGGCAGGGATGCTGGGCTCGGCAGAGCGATCTCGTCAGCCTTCGGCAACACGTTCCGCCACATGCGCAACCCTGTGCTGATCGGCCTGTACGTCCAGCCGATGCTGCTGATGGGCGGCTTCGTTGCCATATACAACTACCTCGCCTACCACCTGACGGAAGCACCGTTCGGATTGCCCGTCTGGCTCGCCTCCATGGTCTTCCTCGCGTATCTCGCTGGCTCGGTCTCCTCTCCCCTCGCGGGCAGGCTTGCGGGGATGCGCGGCCGAAAGGGCGTGAAGCTCGGCTGCGATGCTCTCGCGTGCCTGGGCTTGGTCTGGATGCTCGTGCCGAATCTCGGCGTTGTGATCTTCGGCCTGATCGTGTTCACGGCGGCGTTCTTCGGTTCGCACTCCGTGGCCTCCGGCTGGGCCGGGTCGTACCCCCGTCAGGGCCGAGCCCAGTCGACTGCCCTTTACAACCTCTGGTACTACGCGGGCTCCAGTGTGTTCGGCTTCCTCGGCGGGTTGTTCTTCCAGTGGGCGGGATGGGACGCTCTCGTCTTCATGGTCCTGGGGCTCTTTCTGCTTGCGATGCTCGTGGGAGCGATCTTTCTGCCGCCTTCCAAACCGAAAGTACGATTCCGCTAAGGAGAGCAACCGTGTCCGATGTCTACTGGAGTCCCGGAGCCCGCAAGTGGCGAGGCACCCCGAGCCCCGATGTTCGTGCATTCCACGCTTCGCTACCGGGCTACGCACCGACGCACCTCAAAGAAGCACCTGACCTCGCCCAAGAGCTCGGCGTCCGGCGAGTGTTCGTAAAGGAGGAGTCCGAGCGATTCGGGCTCCCAGCGTTCAAGATTCTCGGAGCATCGTTCGCGATTGCAAGGGCGCTCTCGCAACGTCTCGGATTCGAGCAGACGCAAGATTTCGACACGCTGCGGATTCGTCTTGCAGCGTCCGGACCCATCGTGATCATGACGGCAACGGACGGGAATCACGGACGAGCGGTCGCGACCGTCGCGTCCATGCTGGGGCTGCCTTCGAAGGTGTGGTTTCCGAGCGATATTACGACTACCGCGAAGCGCGGGATCGTGGAGGCGGGCGCCGAGCCCGTCGAGCTCGCGGCCGAACACAGCGAACTCGTTCGGCTCGCAGCAGAGGCGGCCGAAGCATTGGGCGAGCGCGCGTTGCTGGTGCAGGACACCGCCTGGCCGGGCTACGAGCGAGTGCCCGGTTGGATCGTCGACGGCTATTCGACGATGTTCCGAGAACTGGACGGTCAGTTGCTGGATGCCGGTGTCGAGCGTCTCGATCTCGTGAGCGTGCCGACGGGCGTTGGTTCTCTCACGCACGCTGCCGTCCGCCACGCACGCGCACCAGGGAGCATACTCGGCCATCCCGTCGCACTCAGCGTGGAGCCGGAGACCGCGTCAGTCGTCAAAGTCTCGTTGCAGGCGGGGACTCCAACCGCAATCCACACATCACCGACGATCATGACGGGCCTGAACTGCGGTGCCGTCTCGACATCCGCATGGCCGTCCCTTCAAGACGGACTCGACGCTGCGGTGGCCGTCGGTGACGAAGACGCCCGCGCAGCCGTCACCGACCTACACGCTCTTGGCGTGGACGCCGGCCCTTCCGGCGCTGCGTCGCTCGCGGGAGTCCGGAAACTCCTGCAGCATCCGCCCGCGCGGGCGGAGTTGGGCCGCGACGCGGTTCTCGTGCTGCTGTCGACGGAAGGGCAGGCCGCCAACCCGCTCGGGTAAGGGAGCGGTTAGCCGGCGGCCACCAGCGCTACGACCACGGAAGTGACGAAGCACAGCAGCGGCGCGACGATCGCGAGGATCAGGCCGAATATCCCGAGTCCGCGACCGCTCTTCTTCACCATTGCGATAATGCCGAATACGATTGCGGCAACTCCGATGAGCGACGGCAGGAAGAACCCGGTCTGCACGATGCCGGCGGTCACGAGCGCATCTTCCGGGATCGATTCGGTCGTGGCGATGGCTCCTGTCGCGGCCGCCATAACGTAATCGGCCATGATGACGGACCAAACGATCGCCAGCACCATACCGATCACGAGCGCCGCTATCGCGAGGATCAGGGATGTCATGCCCATGCCCTTGCCGCGTGGCCTCTGCTCTTGGGGCGTGCCGTAGCCGTCATGACCGCCATAGCCGGCGTGCACGTCGTAAGCGGGTTGAGCGTACGCAGGCTGGCTGTTCTGCGGGTAGTTGTCAGTCATGCCCACAACGCTACTGCCGCAGCGCTCATCACAACAGTGCAATCGTGCAATCGTGCGGATAGGCTGTTCGAGCCCCGGATCCAACGACCGAGCGCTTGTGAAAGGGTCGGCATGCAGCGTCACTCGATCATCGCGATCGGTTCGCTGCTTGGCGCAACCCTCTTCTGGGCGGGCAACTACGTGCTCGGTGCGATCGCCGTCGCACAGGTGGATCCGCTCAGTCTCGTGTTGCTGCGCTGGCTCATCGCACTTGTGCCGCTGGCGCTCATCGCACAGATCGTCGAGCGTCCCGACTGGCGCAAGGTGCTGAGGACGTGGCCGTGGCTGATTGCGAGCAGCATGCTCGGTCTCCTCGGATACAACCTGTTGCTCTACGCTGCGTTGGCGCACACGACGCCGTTCAACGCCTCGCTGATCAACGCGTTCAACCCGGCACTCATCGCTGTCGCTGCAGCCGTTCTCCTCCGTGAGCGTCTCGGCAGGCGTGGAGTCATCGGTGTGCTGCTGGCGCTGATCGGAGTACTCATCGTTCTGACGGATGGCGACGTTGCAAGACTGCTCGGGGACGGTTTCGGCCCGGGTGAGCTGTTGATGCTCGGTGCGATCGTGGTTTGGAGCACCTATACGATCGTTGGCCGAATGGGCCCGAAGGTACCGCCAATTACAGCGACGGCCATTCAGGCCGCAATCACAGTCGCGGTGCTGGCACCGATCAGCATTGCCACGGGAGGTCCGACGCTGCCTGACTCGCAAGTCGGGCTCTGGTCGCTGTTGTTCATCGCAGTATTCCCGTCAGTTTTGTCGTACCTGCTCTGGAACCGAGCCCTCGTGACCCTGCCGGCAAGTGCCGCGGGCGTCTTCATGAATCTGATCACGGTCTACATTGCGATCTTCACGATCATCTCCGGTCAGCAGTACTCCGCCGCGCAACTTATCGGGGGTGTCGTGGTGATCTCGGGCGTCGTGCTCACGAACGCCGGCGCACTCAAGTTCCTGCGGCGAGCGCGCTGAGAACGCCTTCTTCACACAGCGAAAATGATCAGCAACACGGTGGTAACGATGCAGAGGAGCGGGGCGACGAGCGCGATGATCATGCCGATGACGCCAAGCCCGCGGCCACGCTTCGTGACCATGGCGATGATGCCGAGAACGATCGCCGCAAGTCCGAATATCGATGGAATGGCAAAGCTGTACTGAATGACCGTTGCGAACACCATAGTGTCACCGGGCATCGTCTCCTGCTCGGCAAGCGTTCGCCCCGTCTGGTTGATGTAGGGCCCGGCGGACAGCGCGAACGCGACGGCAAGAGCGACGCCGATCAGGAGTGCCCCCAATGACAGCAGCAACGACGTCACCCCCATACCCTTGCCACGGGGCCGCTTAGGCTCGTTAGGTTTTGGGCATACTCCGCCTGCGGCCCAGGAGCGAGCGGGTTCTGTTGCTGGGGGTTCGGAACCTGAGCCGTTGGGGATGCAGGAGGCTGCGCATTCATGCGCCTAAGCGTACCTAGCGGAACAGTACGCGGGGAACGAACCAGAGGAAGAACAGCATCCCGAGCAGCTCGATGATCGATTGCATGACCACGACGATCGCACTCGCCTCCCACCCCGCGGGCAGTGCGAGGGCGAAGGGCAGCACGAGGAACGAGTTCCTCGTGCCGACGGAGAACGCCAGTGTCCGAGCCTGCTTCGTTGGTAAACGCGCGGCCAACGCGAGCAGTTTGGCTAGGACGAGGCTCGCGACCAGGAAGGCGATGGCGGCGCCGGCGGCGGGCAACAGCCCGAAGATGTCATCGAGGACGCCTGCGTGCGACGCGGAAACCAGGAAGATCACAACGGCCAGCAACGGAACCGGCAGCCAGCCGAGCCGTTCGATACCGTCTGCCATCCTGGGCTGAGACTTCGCGAGCAGCTCGGTCCCGGCCGCGAGCGCGAGCGGCACCAGCACGACCAGCAACGCCGGCCAGACATCGGCCGGGGCGAAGATCGACGAGACGTCGATTCCCGCGAGCAACCGGAGATAGAGCGGCAGCAGGAGGAGCTGGAGGAGCAGGGTTATCGGTGTGAGCGCCGTTGCGCAGGCCGAGTCCCCTCCCCCGAGCCGACTGAAGGTGATGAACCAGTCGGTGCAGGGCACGAGCAGTACCAGGAATAATCCAAGGCGTAACGCCTGATCATCGGGCATGAACCACACGATCGCCCAGACCAGGATCGGAACGAGTACGAAGTTCCCCACCAGCGCCGCGGTGAGGAAGCGGACATCCTTGAAAGCCACCGGAATCGACGCGAGCGGAGTCTGTGCGAATGTCGCGTACAGCAGCGCCGCCAGCACCGGCCAGACAAGAGCATCGCTGAGGTCGCCGATAGAGGGCGACGCGACGCCAACGAACAGACCGACCGCTAATGCGGCTAGATAGACCCAGACCTGATGCCGCTCGAGGACGTCACGGGGCAGCACTTGCGTCCCCGCGCATCCGCAATCGTGTCATAGCGCACAACGCTAGCGGAGTCGCTGCTGAATGCATCCCACGGCTTCGTATTCGGGAAAACCAGAAGGAGTTGTCCGGCTTCCCGTGTAGCCCGGAGTTGGCCGCCACCGTAGCTTGGAACCATGACAACGACCAAGACTGACGTCTCGTCGCGGAAGACCGTGCGTCCGCCGCTGAAAATCCCGACCACGATTCTGCACCTCGCCGCCATGGGCGCCCTCGGATGGGCTGTGCTGAGCATTCTCATCGGCATCTTCTCCGCCGGAGTCAGCACGATCCTCGTGCTCGGGGTTGGGCTGCTGCTCTTGGTCGGGTTGGTCTATGCCCTATTCGGCGTCGCCTGGCTCGAGACCACTCGTGTGGACGCGCTGTACCTTCTGGGCGCACCTCCGCTTCGACTCCGCAATCAGCGCGAACCCGGGTTCAAGGGCTTCGTCATGGCCTTCCTGCGCCAGACGATCGACGGGCGGATGTGGGCAGCGCTCGCGAA
>DXDC01000228.1 GCA_019115685.1 Candidatus Agrococcus pullicola | reverse complement strand
CAGCGGCAAGGGCGGCGTGGGCAAATCGACCGTGACCGCGAACCTTGCGGTCGCTCTCGCCCGCCGCGGTCTGAAGGTCGGTCTGATCGACGCCGACGTCCACGGATTTTCGATCCCGCAGCTGGTGGGGCTGATGGAGGACGGCGAGGCGCCCTCCCCCACGCAGGTCGGCGACATGATCCTGCCGCCGATTGCCCACGACGTGAAGACGATCTCGATCGGAATGTTCCTGCGGCAGTCTGACGGTTCGAACCCGGGCGCGGTGATGTGGCGCGGCCCGATGCTTCACCGCACGCTGCAGCAGTTCCTCACAGACGTCTTCTTCGGCGACCTCGACGTGCTCCTCGTCGACATGCCGCCGGGAACGGGCGACATCGCGATCTCGGCCGGTCATCTGATGCCGGGCGCCGAGGTTCTCGTCGTGACCACCCCGCAATCGGCCGCATCGGACGTGGCGATCCGCTCCGGTCTCGTGGCTCGACAGGTCGGCCAGCGGGTCATTGGAGTGGTCGAGAACATGGCCGCCATGACCCTGCCCGATGGCACGAGCATGGAGCTGTTCGGTTCGGGAGGCGGCGCTGAGGTGGCGCGCGCCCTCGGCGAGGACGTCGCGGTGCTCGCATCGGTGCCGCTCAGCCCGGCACTCCGCGAGGACGGAGACGCCGGGACACCGGTTGTCGTCTCACACCCCGAGGATCCGTCGGCCGTCGCGATCGAACAGCTCGCGGATCGCGTCGTCGAGAGCGGGCGCGGATCCCTCGCAGGACGCAAACTGCCCGTCAGCACCCGCTGAGCGGCTGCAGAGAACAGAGCGCAGCGGCGCCCACGTCACACCCCGCACGGAGCGAAGCCGTCGCGACGAAAACGAGACGACAACGGGCTACAGGTCTTGCCCGAGGCCGCGCGCGTGCCTATGGCCGCGTTCGGTCAGTTCCGGACTCGCGGCGGGTCTTCACACAACCTGTGTCAATTGATATTGTCACAGAATGCAGGCACACGAAGCGGTCCGGTCTTACCTGAATGACTTGCGTGATGCAGGACGTCGGGCGACGACCTTGCGGGGGTATGCCTCGGATCTCAGCGTGCTGGTCGAGTGTGCGGCCAAGCATGGCGGCGCACTCAACGAGCAAGCAGTTAGCGACTACCTCGCCTGGCCGAAAGGTCGATCCACCGCGACACGGGCGCGTCGGTCATCATCGCTTCGAGGGCTCCTTCGCCATTGCGATCGAATGATCCTCATGCCGACTCATGGAGAGGTCGAGCCACCGAACGATCGCGAGGCGGAACGCCCACCCCATCGAGTACTCAGGTCGGAGATCGATGCGGTGTTCTCGATGATTCCTCTCCATGAGGATCGTGATCACCTGTTGTTCGGATTGCTCGCGCATCTCGGGCTCAGACCGAGCGAGGCTTTAGCTCTCCGGGTCGAGGACTTCGAAGAGTCGTCCGCATCCCTCTCGGTGGATGGGTGGGGCGGCAAGCGGAGACGCGTACTCGTCGACGATCGGCAGATCTACCTCCGGTTGACCAACTACTTGCTCCTTACGGCGCCACCGTCCGGGCCACTCTTCACTGCATCGGGCCGAGAAACGCCGCTACGGTACCAGTCAGTCCAGCATCGATGGGCGCAGTACTGCTCACAGGCGGGCGTCGACGTGAAGCTCTCTGATCTCCGGCGCGCGCACGTAGCAGACCTTGTGTCGGGCGGAGTTCCGGAAGCGATCATCCGCGAGCGTATCGGGCAAGCCGCCGGCGCACTTGAAGGGACCCACGTCTCTTTCTCGAACGCGGAGAGTGACGCAGAGATCCGTGCGTGGCAAGAACGCCGCGACGCCCGGAGGACCGCGCCCGACGGCACGCTCGACGCCTCGGAACGGCGCGTCGGGTGAGTTCGGGGTTACGCACGCTGGGTAAGCCCTTCATCACGTTCCTTCTCGCAGAGACCATCAGCGCGACGGGCACGATGGTGGCGGTTGTCGCTCTCCCCCTGATCGCAATCGAGCAGCTGCAAGCCTCGACATTCACCGTGGCACTGCTAGAAGCACTTCAGTGGTTGCCTGCCGCCTTCCTCGGTCTCCTGCTGGGGGCTCTGGTCGATCGAAGCCAACGACGCTGCCGCGCGATACTCGTTACGGCGAACTTCGGCCGCATGGCGAGTCTCGGAGCGGTCCCTCTTGCGGCGCTTCTGGGGTTGCTGACGTCCTCGGTACTCCTTGTGCTGGCCTTCGCGACCGGAATATTCACCTCCATGTTCCAGTCCGCCTACACGCCATACCTACGCCAATTGGTTCCGTCGACGACATACGCCGCAGCGAATGGATCGATGCAGGCGGGACGATCGACCGCGCGAGTCGTCGGGCCTGCGATCGGGGGGCTTCTCGTCGCGCTGATCGGCGCGGCAAATACCCTGATCGTCACCGCCGCGTGCTTTCTCATCTGTGCCATCGCGCTCCTCACGATCGTCAGCCAGGTTGCCCCTCCCCCTCCGCCGCTCCGAAGGCGGCTCACCACCGAGATCGGCGAAGGGCTGCACCTCCTGCGCTCAAGCCGAGTTCTTGCGTGGCTCACCGCAGGAGCCGCCACCGCGAATCTGCTCCTCTCCGCCAGCGGAGCATTGGACATCCTTTACCTCGCGCGAAACCTCGATGTCCCGTCGGACGTCATCGGGTTCATCCTCACCGCGAGTGGTGTCGGCGGATTGGTCGCGGCGCTCATCAGCGGCAAGCTCATCAGGCGCTATGAGGCGGGGAAGGTAGCAACCTTCACCTTCCTCTTCACATCCCCCGCGTCGTTGCTCCTGCCTGCGACACAGTCTGCATCTTCCCTTGCCCTCTTCACCATCGGCGCCTTTACGGTGAGCTTCGGGATCGCGCTCGGGGGTGTTGCGCTCATGACCCTCCGCTTGCACTACACACCACCGCACCTCCAGGGGCGAATAAGCTCGGTCTCGCAGGTCCTCAACGCGGCAACGATCCCGGTCGGTGCCGTCTTGGGCGGCACAATGGGCGAGTTCCTGGGAACACGCAGCGCGATGATTGTGCTCGCGATTAGCTATATCGCGTTCGGAGTCTTCTTCGCCTGTAGCCCCGTACGCACCGCGGCACCAGAGCAGATATCGAAAGCGGCCGAGAACCCACGTTAAGGTCCCGCACGAGCCGGCCCACATCCGTCCCACGCAAATGACCGGTCGCACTGCCGCACAGAACGCAGGGACCGACGCAAGAGGCATGCTTGCGTTGCGACGGAGCGAAGCGATCGTGTGCGCACGTCCGCTGGCTCGGGTCTGGCGGGAGGAGCCGCGGAGCGGGTCCTCGGGATCGCGGACGCGCGTACGCGATCGCGCAGCGAACCGACGACGAGTCGGAAGACGACGAAACCCGCTACGTCGCCTCGTCGTCGAAGGGGGGCGGATCCTCAGCCGAGAAGGTCCGTGCGATCAGGGGCGACGTGCGCGGCGGGCGCACGGCCGCGGCAGTTGCCGCGGCAGCGGGCGCGTCGTCCTCGAGGAGCGCCTCGCGGATGATGCGCCGCGGGTCGTACTGGCGCGGATCCAGTTTGGTCCAGTCGACCTCGCCGAAGTCGTCGCCGACTTCCTCCTCGACGCGCGTCCGGGCGCCTCGCGCATAGTCGCGCACGCGGCGCGTCGTGCGGCCCAGCCATTCCGCGGCCTGCGGCAGCCTCTCCGGGCCGATCAGGATCGCCGCGATCACGGCGATCATGATGACCTTGTCGAGAGAGAAGCCGCCCATCTGTTCAGATTATCGTCGCACG
>DXDC01000227.1 GCA_019115685.1 Candidatus Agrococcus pullicola | reverse complement strand
GATCGCAGGCGCACCGGCAGAGGTCATACAGATCGGCAACGTACGCTACTTCGAGATCTTCACGGCCCCGCTTATCGTCGCACTCGTGATCCTGGCACTGGCCTGGGTAATACTGTCGAAGACCCGCTTCGGCCGCCATAGCTATGCGATCGGCTCAAACCAGTTCGCTGCCCGAGTTGCGGGCATCAACGTGAAGCGTCACCTCATGAAGGTATATGTGCTGGGTAGCGTGCTGGCATCTGTCGCAGGCCTCTTCGTGTACTTCAGGCTCGGATCCGGCTCTCCTGCCTCGGGCCGCGGCGGAGAGCTGCAGGCCATTGCAGCGGCCGTGATCGGCGGCGTCGGCCTGATGGGAGGTGTCGGGCGGGTGACGGGCACGGCACTCGGCGCCCTCATCACCGCTAGTGTTCTCAGCGGCCTGATCTTGATCGGCGTGGAGCCGAACGCTCAGCAGATCGTCGTCGGCGCCCTGATTGCCATCGCCGTCGCGGTGCAGGGCCTCAGCCGGTCGAGCTCGCGAAGCTAAGGAGCAAGTTATGTCAACCGAAACGCCAGTGTACGAAGCCCGTGGGGTCACGAAGCAGTACGGCAACGTGCTCGCTCTCGACAACGCCGACTTCGCAGTAAGGGCAGGCGAGGTCGTTGGTCTCGTCGGCGACAACGGTGCCGGCAAGTCGACGCTCGTCAAGGCGCTATCAGGAGCTCACACTCCCGACTCGGGGCAAATGTATCTCGACGGCGAGGAGGTGCGGTGGCAGTCGCCGCACCAAGCTCTCGAAGCTGGTATCGAAACCCTCTACCAGGATTCCTCGCTCGCCCCCGAGCTGACGGTGAGCGCCAACGTCTTCCTCGGTCGCGAAGAGGTCGTGCCGGGGTTCTGGGGCAAGCTCGGCTTTCTCGCGAACAAGCGCATGGATGAGGTCTCACGCCAAGAGCTGCAGAAAGTCGGTATCGCGGTGCCGTCATCCACGCGCTCGATCGCGAAGCTCTCGGGTGGGCAGCGGCAGGCGGTCGCGATCGGGCGTGCGGTTTCATGGGCCAGCAAGGTCATCATTCTCGACGAACCCACGAACCACCTCGGGGCCAGGCAGTCAGCTGAGGTGCTCGAGGTAATCAAACACGCGAAATCGCGAGGCCTCGCCGTGATCTTCATCTCGCACACCCTCCCCCACGTGCTCGAGGTCACTGATCGCATCGTCGTGCTCCGGCTCGGAAAGGTCTCCGTCGACGCGCCTACCAGCGATTTCACGCCCGACAGCCTCGTGAAGGCGATCACCGGGCTGAACGGGGTGGCGTGAACGTCCGCGGGGTCGAGAGCCCGGATGGCACGGTGCTTGCCCGTCTGGATGCCGCGGTCGCCGAACACGCGGCGGCCGCCGAGCAGCTGCTGGTCGATCTCGTCGCTGTTCCCAGCGTGAATCCGCTGCAACCAGGAGTCGAGGCTTCGGCGTACCGCGGCGGCGAATCTGCGGCCAATACAATGCTCGCCGAATGGATGTCGAGCATCGGCGCTGAAAACCACGCAGTGCCCGGCGAAGCCGATCGCGACAACCTGGTATCGATTCTGCGCGGAACCGGCAGCGGGCGCTCCTTGGCTGTCAACGCGCACATTGACACCGTGGCATCCCAAGACGGCTGGGCGACCGACCCATGGGTCGCTGTCGTCGATCGGGACCGCATCTACGGTCTTGGTACAACCGATATGAAGGCCGCGCACGCCGCTAGCTGGCTGGCGTTCAAGGCGCTGTCGGAGGTCGGCGTGCGGTTGGCTGGTGATCTGCAGCTGCACTCCGTGATCGGCGAGGAGACCATGAGCCACGAGATCGGCACGACTGCTGTGCTCGAGGCGGGGTTCAGGACGGATGCCGCGCTGGTTCCCGAGCCCACCTCTGGCGACGACGGTGCCCTCCATGTCGCGAACACCGCCGCCGGCAACTACCTATTCTCGATGACGGTGCGCGGCAAATCCACGCATTGGGCGTCGCGCAACCTGGCCATTCGAGCAGGCGGAGGCGGGGATGAAGTCGGTGTCAACGCCATCGACAAAGCCTTCTATGTGTACTCGGCACTGCGGCAGCTGGAAGAGCAGTGGGCGTTCTCAAAAACGCACCCGCAGTTTCCACCTGGGGCCTTCATCATCCACCCGGGTGTGCTTCACGCTGATGTCGGGTTCGCGGCGGCGCCATACTTCCCCGACCGCGCACGCTTTGACTGCCTCCTGTCGTTCCCTCCCGGCGAAACCTCCGAAGCCATTCGGGAAGAAGTCGAGGGGCACATCCGTGCCGCATCCGCAATCGACCCGTGGCTCGCGACGCACCCCGTCCAGTTCGAATGGATCGACACATGGCCACCGGCCTACACTGAACCGACGTCAGACTTCGCCAACGTTGTTCTGGACGCCAGGAACAGCGTTGCCGAGCTTCTCGGAGACGAGCCGGTGCAGCACCCCCGAACGAATGGCGCACAATCAGATGCCTCATTCTATGAGGCGCAAGGAGTGCCGGCGCTCGTCTGCGGGCCGGGCAACCTGCCCTCGGCGCATGCCGCCAACGAGTTCGTAGACCGTCGTTTGATTCCAGCAACCGCGCAGATGATCCTTCGCACAGCACTTGGCTGGAGCGGCTGAAGCGACCCCTCTCTATTCACAGGAGCAGAACCCATCTCGATCTCACCCTTCTTCGACGCCGTCATCTTCGAC
>DXDC01000226.1 GCA_019115685.1 Candidatus Agrococcus pullicola | reverse complement strand
GAAGATGCGACGCCAGCGGCGATAGATCTCGTGAGTTCTTTCGTCGCCGAAGTACGGCGGATCCATTTCGCCGACCGAAACGGCGCTGACATCCATATCCGGCAGTCCCTCGGGCTTCATGCAACCGTGGGCTACATCGACGCGGAAGCCGTCGACGCCCCGGTCGAGCCAGAATCGCAGCACTCGCTCGAACATGTCGCCGACCTCAGGGTTCTCCCAGTTGAAGTCGGGCTGCGACGAGTCGAAGATGTGCAGATACCATTCGCCGTCCGGCAGTCGCGTCCACGCGCTGCCGCCGAAGATGCTCGGCCAGTTGTTCGGCGGCTCCTCACCGTGCTCGCCCCGCCCGGCCCGGAAGATGAAGCGCTCGCGCTCCCTGCTTCCTGGTCCCGCGGCCACGGCAGCCTTGAACCACTCGTGCTGATCAGAGCAGTGGTTGGGCACGATGTCGATGATCACGCGCAGACCGAGTTCGTGCGCACGAGCGAGCATCCCGTCGAAGTCGTCGAGCGTGCCGAACAGCGGGTCCACGTCGGTGTAGTCCTCGACGTCGTAGCCGGCGTCCCGCTGCGGTGAACGGTAGAAGGGGCTGAGCCACACCGCGTCGATCCCGAGCGCTGCGACGTGTTCGAGTCGGCTCGCGATGCCGGCGAGGTCGCCGATGCCGTCTCCGTTCGCATCGGCGAAGCTGCGCGGGTAAATCTGATAGATGACGGCGTCGCGCCACCACGGCTGCTGGGCAGGAGTCTCGAAGCTCACGCTCTCAGCCTAGGTGCCCATTGGGAACACCGAGTACCGTGTCGTCGGATTCCGTTGCGGTACGTAGGCCGCGGCAATTTCCATCCAGCAGTCAACGGAAGACCAGCGGCCCGGAAGTTTCTCGTCTCGCCGCCTCTTCATCTTTGCGATCGTCGGACGAGAACCCCGCTTCTGTCTTCGGGGCGGTGCCGGTCCCCGGCGTGAGCGGCTGCTCGAGCTCGACCACCGCGCCGAACACTCCCCCGCTTGCGTGCACTTCCATTTGACTGACGGTGCCGCCGCTGATCCCGCGAAACGTTGGCTGCGGTAGAGCGGTTCAGCGCCGATCGCAATTGTGCCCCGAGGCTCCATACTTCGAACGATCGTCATGCTGAGCAGGCATTTTCGTCGAGTATGTTAAGGGTCTTTTGAACTGCCGATGCGCCGAGTTCACAGTGTGTTCTGCAGCGGGAGAGTCATGGAATCGAGACGGATGCAACGACCACCCGTGTTGGTGCTTTCCCGCGTCGGCGTCTGACACGTGGCGCTCAAACTCGACGGAGAAGCGGCGCGGCTCCGCAACGAACTGCCGTAGCTACCTACGGACTAACGGCTTCCATCGCTCCGCAGCCTCGGCTGCGAGCTCATGATCTTCACCTGCTACTGCAGCCGCCGTGGAAACCCGCAGGCGCAACCCCGAGTTGACGTTGCGCGAAATAATCGCGGCAGCTACCGGATTCGGCGCGGTATCGAGGCTCAGACGAGCGCGCGACTGTACTCGAGCCGGCCGCCGTGAGCCCGCCGCCGCAGTGGCATAAGAGAGCCAGGGTAGGTTGTAGCGGTCCGTCCGACAGCCGGCAGGGCAACCAAGAGCTCGTCGTTCGCAAATGCGGCAAGCGTTCCCGTGTCAACGCAGCGAATTGCATGCGACGTCGTGTTTCTACACAGCGAGAGTTGGTGTTATGATTGTCCGGTTGCCTTCTGGCAAACGCCCCGATAGCTCAGTGGTAGAGCACTTCCATGGTAAGGAAGGGGTCGTGAGTTCGATCCTCACTTGGGGCACGCGTTCGCTTGGTGTTGCTGCCTGGGCGAGCGTTGCGGCGGGGTAGCTCAGTTGGTGAGAGCGCACGACTCATAATCGTGAGGTCGCGGGTTCGAGCCCCGCCCTCGCTACAAGTGATTGAGCCGAGAGAAGAAGGAGCTTGCTTCTTCTTCCGAGGCGATTGAGCTTGTTGACGAGCGTCAGCGAGGAATACATCGAAGGAAATTCCCGCGAGAGCCGAGATTCTTCCTTATCTGTCGTGGTTGTCAACCCCTTCCTCCTCATCGTGACGCCTTGTTAGCGTGGTGGCTCAAGGAGGTGCTTGACGATGACCATGCGCAATGATCACGAAGATGAGCGTGTTATCGCCCCGCCCGAGGATCGAGAAGGCGTGGCTTCCAACGTCGCCGCTGATCCCGAGGCTGAGGACGACAATTCGCCAAAAGCAGAAACAAGCGTTTCACTGCTGTATTTGGGATTCGGCATCCCGTTCATCCTGTTTGTCAGCACGGGAGTGTTTGGAGCCGTGAATGGCGACCCCGTCTTCACGGGCGTCGGGTTCGGTGTTGCAGCAGTTCTGGTCCTGATCGCACTGTGGCTGTTGTTGAAGCTGATTCGTGCCAATCGGCACAGGAGTCATCACTGACAGCCCCCGTTGAGACCCGGGCTACGCAGGCGTTCTTCAGAAAAGCCACATGCTCGTGACTTAGTCTCGCCCTGTGAAAGACAACACGGGCAGGCAGAGCATCACGTACCGGGGAGTCATGTATTCGCCCGCGAGTGCACTGCAGCATTGGAGTGCCCGCATCATCGATGCCGCGATCGTGCTGATACTGAGTGTGACGGTTGCGGCGGTATGCAGCTCGACGCAGGCCATCCAATCCGAGGCGGTCGCGGTCGGAACGGCGTTCGGAGTAGCAAGCCTTGCCGTGACATCCATGCTGCTTGGCCTGCTCTACGGTTGGGGTGCTGGCGTTGGCCAATTGCTCACCGGTTGCAAATCGCGGCGTACCCGCGACGGCAGGCACGTCGGGGGATTCCGAGGCTGGATGCGCTACTGGGGCGTTGTGTTCTTCCCCGCGCTCGTCGTGTTGTTGCTTGCGAGCCTGTTCTCGGCGGGCGGGAGTAATATCGATACGATATGGAGCGATAACGTCCGCGTGTTCAAACGGCAGGGGACGAGGCACGTGACGCAGTTCGACGAGAGATTCCACCGCCACGGCCGCGACGATGACCCGTATCAGTTGCGTGACCCACGCCAACAGCGGTTTGCGCAGCCCGGCCAAACGCCGAACCAGCAGTCTCCCGGTAGGTGAAGAGCGGCCGGACGCTCCTCGCTACGCTGGTGAGACACCGAGGATGAGGACGGCCATGGGCGAACATCGATTGGTTTCAGCCAGCACAGTGATCGCGGCGACCGCCGAGACCCTGTTCGAATGGATCGCCGACCCTGCTCTGCAGCCTGCATGGGATGGCAACGAGAACCTCCTGGCAGCGGAAGAGGGGCAGCGCGTTCGCGCCGTCGGCAACGTATTCACGATGACTCTCACGATGGGTCAAGCGCGTGACAACCATGTCGTGGAGTTCGAAGAGGGTCGCCGTATCGCCTGGTTGCCCGCGCCGGAAGGCGCCGAGCCGCTCGGGCACCTGTGGCGGTGGGAACTTGACCCGACCGACGGCGGAACACTCGTGACGCACACCTACGACTGGACCGAACTGCAGGACGAGACACGGTTGTGGCGAGCTCGTGCAACTACCGAGACAAGTCTGCGCGCATCCATCGACCGCTTGGCGGGAGTCGTAGGGGCCTGAGTAACGCGGTGGCCGATACGAATTGTTACGGGCTGCCGCCGACTGCGCCTGCTGGCGGGTAGCGTTGAATCATCCCTGTAGGTCACGACGTCGGGCTAAGCCCGTCAGGAGGCACCGTGAACGAGATCGTCGCTATTCGTCCGCATGATGAACACTTCGCGCAACTCGCGAAGGAAGCAGGAGCAACGATTGCCGGAGACGGTGATAGCCCGACGGGCGTGTTCGTACCGCCGTTCACGGGCATCCAGCACTTGCAGGAGCTGCTTGCCGAGCACGACACGATCGAGTGGGTGCAGCTGCCACTGGCAGGGGTCGACAAGTTTCTGCACATTATTCGCCAGCGCACCGACATCGCTTTTGCCAGCGCGAAAGGCGCGTACTCGAAGCCGGTAGCGCAGCACGGACTCGCGCTGACCCTTGCGCTCCTGAACGATCTGCACCGGCGTGCTCGGGCGTCCGAGTGGGATTCCGTGCAGACGGGTGAGATGCTCTACGGCAAGCGCGTCACGATCCTGGGAGGCGGCGGTATCGCCGAGGAGTATGCGCGGCTCATCGCGCCCTTCGGATGCGAGATCACTGTCGTCAGGCACGCGCCGGCCGCTGTTCCGGGCGCCGACCGCACGGTGCAGACCGGGGAGTTCGCTTCGTTGCTGCCCACGACGGACGTGCTGTTCCTGGCTTCTGCGCTGAATGACGAAACACGAGCGATCGTGAACGCGGATGCGTTGCGAGCGCTGCCGGGCTCGGCCGTGGTCGTCAACATTTCCCGCGGGCCCGTCATCGACACCGACGCGCTGGTCGCTGCCCTTGCCGGGCACGAAATCGCTGGAGCGGGTCTCGATGTCACCGATCCGGAGCCGCTTCCGGATGGCCATCCGCTGTGGAGCGAACCACGTGCCCTGATTACACCGCACACCGCGGATACGGTTGAGCAGGTCACGCAGTTGCTCGGAGAACGCTTCGTCGACAACATCGCCCGTCGTCACCGAGGAGCGGACCTAGCGGGTGTGGTCGACCCCGCGCGAGGTTATTAGGGCCGTCAGTCAACCGTACGCAGCCTTGGTGCGCCGCCAGCTCCGCCAGCATCTCGTGCGTCGCCAGCGTCTCGTGAGCGGGCCTGCCGGTTCTCCGCCGATACCCGTTCCTTTTCTCGGTCTATACGAGAAGTCATCCACTTTATTGTCTTGACTGCCCGTATTGACCGAGAAAGGGCACAGCGCGGGAAGTGGAGCGGGACGAAAAGAGTCGACAAGGAACTCGTGTACACGGATCAGGGGCGTCACGGCAGCCTTCTGTGCGTTATCCTCAGGCCTAGGCGACCGTGCCTCGCTGGCGTAGCCGGCGCAATAATGAGTAAGGAACCACCGTGACCGATCCCGTTTCCGACCAGGACAGCACTCGCCAGCCGACCGATCAGGAGCTCCGCAATGTGCGGATCCCATCTGAGCGAGCCCGCGTCATCAACATTATGACGCTCGCTTTCCTGGTGGCCGACGCGATCATCCTTGGCCTCGCGGTGTGGTTCTTCGCCGACGGCAACGAGTTCATCGCCTACCTGCTGCTCGGCTATGTGCTGTTGAGCATCGCGTTCGTGTTTTGGTTCCGAAAGATGCAGACCAGGCGCGCCAAGCTGCTGACCTGGGAGCAGGATCCTCTGAACCGAACTCTGTGACCGGTCACCGCTTAGACTGAATGCCGTGAGTGTGAACCCAGAGCTGGCGGGCCGACAGTACCCGCCGACGGAACCGTACTTGGTGGGGCGAGAGAAGATTCGCGAGTTCGCGGAAGCCGTGCAGGCGTCGAGCCCCGTCCACTTCGATGTCGATGCCGCTGCAGCGGCCGGCTACGACGATCTCGTCGCGCCGCCGACGTTCACGATCGTCGTGCAGCAGCGGGGTCTCGATCAGCTCCTTGCCGATGACTCCGCAGGCATCGAACTGCACAGGGTCGTCCACGGTGACCAGCGGTTCAACCTCGTGCGCCCCATCGTCGCAGGAGACGAACTCACCGTGAAGTTCAGGGTCGCGACCGTGCGGCCGCTCGGCGGCAACGCCATGGTCAGCACCGAGGCCGACATTCTCGACGCAGCAGACGTTCTCGTCGCTACCTCGTACGCGACACTCGTGGTGGGAGGCGACGTATGACTTTCGAACTCACTGAGGGCGAGCTGATCGCCGAACGTGATGTGCACTTCACGCGCGAGTCGCTCGTACGCTATGCGGGTGCCTCAGGCGACTTCAACCCCATCCATTACCGTGACGACATCGCCGAACAGGTCGGCTTGCCCGGCGTCCTCGCGCACGGGATGCTCACGATGGGGGCAGCCGTCCAGCCTGTCATCGACCACTTCGGTGATCCCGGGCGGATTCTCGACTACCGTGTCCGGTTCACCCGCCCCGTTGTGGTGGATGCGGAATCCGGCGCCGAACTGCACGTTGCGGCAACCGCCGCGAAGGATCTCGGTGACGGCACGTGGCGCGTTGATCTGCAGGTCACCGTCGACGGTAAAGCGGTCCTCGCGAAAGCGCAAGTGGTCGTCCGCGTCGCATGAGATTCGCCGAGCTCACCACGATCCGGGTTGGCGGAGAGATCGCCGAAACCATCGAAGCGACCACCGTCGATGACGCGACAGGCGCCTATCGGCAACTGATTCGTGCCGATGAGGACTTCATCGTGCTCGGCGGCGGCAGCAACACCGTCGCGAGTGACGATCGATATTCGGGCACTGCGCTACTCATGCGCACGCGGGGAATCGAGACGAGCGTCGATGACGGCGCGGTGAAGCTGCGCGTGCAGGCGGGTGAGGAGTGGGATGCACTCGTGGCGAAGGCCGTCGAGAGCGGCTGGTCGGGTATCGAGGCGATGGCGGGCATTCCGGGCTCCGTCGGTGCCGCCCCCATCCAGAACATCGGCGCGTACGGCCAGGAGCTGGCGTCCGTACTCGTCGCCATTGACTTCCTCGACGCGGAGACTCTCGAGGTTCGGCGTCTCGAACGTGACGAACTGGGGCTCGCCTATCGTTACAGCAAGATCAAGGGGCGAGAGCTTCGCGGCCTGGTATTGGCGGTGGAGCTGCGACTGCAGGTGACTGGCGAGTCACAGCCCGTGGCCTACACGCAGCTTGCCGACGCACTCGGTGCTGAGCTCGGCGACCGGCGCCCGTTGGCCGAGGTGCGTGATGCGGTGCTGCAGCTTCGTGCATCCAAAGGCATGGTGTTGTCCGAAGATCCCGACTCCGTTTCGGCCGGGTCGTTCTTCACGAATCCGGTCGTGTCGGTCAAATTCGCGAGAGACCTGCCGAAGGACGCGCCTCGATTCCCCGCGGGAACCGTCACGCTGGACTCCGGCGAGCTCGTCGAAACCGTCAAGCTGAGTGCGGCGTGGCTGATCGAGAAGGCGGGCATCGGCCGAGGTTTCTCGCTGGGGCACTCACGTGCAGCGATCTCCTCGAAGCACACCCTCGCTATCACCAACACCGGTGGCGCGACCGGCGAGGAGATCGCGGAACTCGCGAGGTTCGTGCAGGCGAGGGTCGAGAACGCGCTGGGCGTGTACCTTGTGAATGAACCCGTGCTGGTCGGCC
This sequence comes from Candidatus Agrococcus pullicola, assembly GCA_019115685.1. Classification (GTDB taxonomy): domain Bacteria; phylum Actinomycetota; class Actinomycetes; order Actinomycetales; family Microbacteriaceae; genus Agrococcus; species Agrococcus pullicola. The sequence goes on along the minus strand of DXDC01000226.1, from coordinate 10,282 downwards.
TGCAACTGTAGCGTCCTGCGATCTCGTCCAGAGACTGCAACCAATGCCATTGAGCCTGTCCTGAAGCAACTGCGCCGAAAGGGTGAACTTCATAGGTGAAATAAGGGCTCGACTCGGCTTTCGTACAGCGCACACCGTCATGGTGGATGCAACGGCGGTACGGCACTGGGACGCTGCACCGTCGCCGGGTTCTCACCTGAGAGGGCCTGAGACCCTGGCCCCGCGGGCCTCAATCCATGGGGGAGAGGACGCGGGGCCAAACTATTCTCCTCGCGGCGGTTGCGAGCATCAGCGCAGCAGTCCTTGACGGATTCCTTCCGCGACCGCGCTCGTTCGGTCGCGTACGCCGAGCTTGTCAAAGATGCGCTGCACGTAGGTCTTGACCGTGGCCGCGCCGATACCGAGTTCGTCACCGATAGCAGAGTTCGTTCCTCCCGAGCGCATGAGAGTCAAGACCTGCAGTTCGCGAGCCGTGAGCTGCTCGTAATCGCTCGACTCGGCGAGCCGTTTCGCCACGGCAGGGGATATCGCCCGCTCGCCTCTCGCGACTGCGCGCACGGCGGCAATGATCTCCTGCGGCTGCGCAGCCTTCAACAGGTAACCGCTTGCGCCCGCCTCGAATGCCGACAGGACATCCCCCGGAGAGTCGTACGTGGTCAGCACAAGCACGGAAGGCGGACTCGGGAGTCGGCTGATTTGGCGAGCAGCATCCGCTCCGCCGGTGCCGGGCATCCGCAGGTCGGTAACCACTACGTCCGGCTCATGCTCTCCAACGACGCGCACCAGCGCCGAGCCATCACCGGCACTCGCCACGACGCGGATGCCCGGGGCGCTCTCGAGCATCGCGACGAGACCGCCGAGAATCACGGGATGGTCATCAGCGACAACCACGCGAAGCCGCGGATTCATGCGTTCCCTCTGACAGGAAGGGTGACGGTAAACGTCGTGCCGGAAGGGCCGCTGATCGTGAACTCGCCGGAGCTTTCCGCTACTCGCTCGCTGACGCCCTGCAAGCCGCGACCGGGAGGAATCCGGTCAGCGTCGTACCCGATTCCATCATCGGCAATGCAGAGCGTCGTACCATCGGACGCGTTACTCAGCGACACTCGGACGTTGCTGGCCTGCGCGTGCTTCCGGATGTTGCCCAGCGCTTCCTGTGCTGCCCGCAACAGCACGATCTCGGACTCCAGGCTTTGCGGGACCTGTCGCACATCCAATTCGACGGCGATGCCGGTTTCCCGTTCGAATCGCTCGGCCAAGCGCATGATCGCGGTAACGACGCCGTCTTCGAGCTGCCGTGGTGTCGCCTTCAACAAGAGCGCACGGGTTTCTTCGAGCGCTTCATCGGCGAGCTCTTCTATCAGGGCTGCATCCGGGGCGGGCAGCCGCGACTGCATGACAATGGCGGTGAGATTTTGCGTGACGGCATCGTGCACGTCCCTGAGCACGGAGGCTCGTTCCCGCGTAGCCGCGCTTTCCGCACTCAGGAGCGCAACTTCATCCTGACTCTGCTGCAGTTCCTCGAGTAATCGCTGCCGCGCGTGCACCTGCTGTTCCAGTTTCTGAATCGAAAGACCGATCCCGCAGCTCAGGGCAATGATGAATACTGCAGTGAACACGACGGACATCGGGTCGAAGACCCCGCCCGCTAACAGCCCGACCGCAGCGGAAACCATGATCGTGACCGTCCAGATGATTGCGCGCTTGGCGTCCGGTGAAGCCAGCCACGTCAAAGGCATTATGAAGCTCAACGCGCCAGTGAGTCCCGGATTCGACCAGGTCATTCCGAACGCGCAGAGCGTCGCGAAAGCCATGAGCGCAGTGTGCACGGCGGTGCGATCGATGCGTGGCCGCGCAAGGAGCCATGCGCCGACGATCAGCAACGGCAGCGCGATCCCGGCGGTGCTCTGCGCCCAGTCGATCCCACGCAGGGGCTGCTCCGGCACGGACGTCGCGAACTCCCAGACTGCGACTGCGCTCGTTGCGGGCGCCAGCACCAGCACGACGACGTGCCAGATCGTACTGCCGTCATCGACCCGCTTCGTGCTGCCTACTCGCGTCTCCGTCTGCGCTTGAGTTGCCGTCGCGTTCATATGGCTAGTCTCTCGTGCATCCCGCCACCGTGTCTCGTATCGATGGGCTCAGCTGCGCTTCACCCAACGGAACGTGATGGCTGCGACGATGACGCCGACAACCGTCCAGATCGCGAGCATGCCGACGGCCATCCCGAGATTCCACTCATGATTGAGCTCGACGAAACGGGCGGCCTCCGGCAGGAAGGCGAACCGCATGGCATGCGCAAGCCAGGCGATGGGGAAGACGTTGGCGATCTGGATCAGCCAGTCCGGCAGCATCGTGATCGTCAAGTAGATGCCGGAGATGAACTGGATCACCAGCACGATCGGGATCACGACGGCAGAGGCCGCGTTCACGGACCGCGGCAGTTGCGCGAGAACGAGTCCGAGCATCGCGCAGCAGAACAGACCCAGCGCGTACGCCCAGGCGAACACGCCCCACTGAGCAGCGTTCTGCGGAAGCTCGAAGCCGAACACGAAAACACCGACCGCGAGCAGCGCCATCGTCTGCACGAACGAAGTGATGAGCACCTGCCCGAACTTGCCGATGAAGTAGCTCGTGACGGGTATCGGCATAGCCGAGAGCCGTCGGAGCGTCCCGTCCCACTTCTCGATCGCAACGCCGATCCCGAGATTCTGCGTTCCTGAGAGCAGTACGCCGCTCGAGACCATCGCGGGCAGCATGAGCGCGCCGGCCGAGATCTCTCCGTCCGGCGTCACGATCGGATCCATGTTGCTGAAGGCGCTCGCGAACACGAACAACAGCAGGATGGGGAACGCGAAGGTGAACACCATATTGTCCGTGCGGCGCGCGTACTCCAGCAGCTCGAGCCGGATGCGGTCGATACCAACACGGATCGTGTGCCCTGCCGTGATATCGCTGGTGGGTGTGGCGCGAGCGATGGCGATTGTCGGTGCGGTCATGCGCGTGCCTCCTCGCGAGTCGAGTCCGTGCCGTGGGCACGAAGCATGCCGAGATAGATGTCTTCGAGCGTTGGGCGAATGATCTCCAGCCCCGGGATCTCGCCGCTGTGCTTGCGAGAGAGGGTCGTGACGAATTCGGTGGGATGCTCGGTTCGTTCTTCGCGGTGCCGGTCGCCATCCCGCCAGCGCACGACCGGCATCCGGGCATCCGCACCGCCGATGTTGGCGATCGAATCGAGCGCGACGACCCTGCCTGCGATGATGACGCCGGCTCGGTCAGCAAGCTGCTCCGCTTCATCCAGATAGTGCGTCGTCAGCAGTACGGTTGTGCGGTGCTCCGACAGCTCGTGAACGATGTCCCACATTTGCCGCCGCACTTCCGGGTCCAGGCCGGTCGTGGGCTCGTCTAGGAACAGCACCTCAGGGCGTCCGATTATGCCAAGTGCAAGATCGACCCGTCGCTTCTGGCCACCGGAAAGCTGACCGATCCGCTTTCTGGCGTGATTCAAGAGCCCGAGCTGTGACAGGACGTCGTCGACCTTCCGCGCGTTCGGGAACACGCGCTCCGCGTGAGTGAGTAGTTCGCGTGCGGTGAGTGTCGTGTCGGCACCGAGCGACTGGGCGACAACGCCGACGCGGCTGCGCCAGCCCAGGCCCGCCTTGAGTGGATCTGTTCCGAGCACTCGGACGGTTCCTGCGGACGGTTTTCTGTATCCCTCGAGTGTCTCCACCGTGGTCGATTTGCCGGCGCCGTTCGGCCCGAGCAGTGCGAACGTCTCTCCCTGCTCGATCGAGAACGTAACGTCGTCAACCACTGGGCTGCCCCCGTAGCGTTTCGTGAGACCCTGCACCTCTATAGCGGTATTCATGCTCCAAGCATCCGCCGGGAGCGGGTGGCGCACATCCCCCGATCGGTTGACGGCCTCTTGAGCGGCAACATACGCGGCAGGTTCCGAATAGCTTTACCTCAGCGCGATGCATGGAAAACACGAGAACCCCCAAACACCGCCCGTTTGTCAGTTTCTCAAGCACGTGAGCCGATTTTTCAGTCTTTCGGGCATCCACGCGATCGACTTGTCGAAATGCGTGGGCTTCGGCAATCACGCTGACGCGCTTGGGATTCCGCGGAACCTCGCCAAAAACAAGCCCTTCGGCAGCGGTTAAGTACGAAATCTACAGGAACCCGGTAAGGGCTTCGACTTGTGGCTATTCGCTCCCTGCCCGGTAGGAAAGCCGCCTACAGCGTTCGGCTGGATCGTTTTCAGCTGTGCGTTATTTTTTGCTCCCTGCCTGGTGTTAGTCGGATTCGCCACTTCCGATCTGTTGGTAGAGGGCAGGCTGCTTCGCACGGAGAATGTAACCCCAGACGATGCCGATCACGAGACCAAGGATGATCAGCCCGGGCAAGACGAACGTCGTGGCGTCGGGCTCCTCCTGGTCGAGCATCAACTGGAAGTTTCCCAGAATGAGCACGAACATGACGATCAGCAGCACGCCGGAGAGTAAAGGTGCCACGATCGTGGTCCAAGGGTTCAACCCCTGATTGTTGCGGCGGAAGAAGCCGAACACCGCGAACGCGGTAATCCCCATGAGCAGAACAAGCCCCGCCGCACCGGTATTGGTCAGCCACGTGAACATCGTAAGAACGGGGAACAGGAAGTCCGGCGCGTCGAGAGCCGCGGCACCACCGAACGGGCCGCCGGCGAGCGCGAATCCAGCCACGACGACGAGAGCGAGCGACGACTGCACGATCGATCCGACCCACGGCGCCCCCGCTTTCGACGTACGTGCGAAAACCCGCGGCATGACTCCCTCGCGCCCCAGCGAGTAGAAGTATCGGGCGACGGCATTGTGAAACGCCTGCAGCGCCGCGAAGAGGCTACCGACGAACAGTAGCGTCATGATGTCGGCGATCAACACGCTCGTGCGGTCGGTCATGAAGATGAACATGAGATCCGGGCCGGCTTCTCGGGATGCTTCCACGATTTGCGAAGGACCGATGCCGACGGAGAATGCCCAGGCGCTGAAGGCGTAGAACAGGCCGATGATTATGACGGCAGCGTAGGTTGCTCGTGGGACGGTGCGCTTCGGGTCCTTGGCTTCTTCGCTGTAGATCGCGCCGCTCTCGAAGCCCATGAATGCTGCGACGCCGAACACCAGGATCAGGCCGAGTGCGGGCCCGAACAGCGCGGCGGGGTTGAGCGTGGCAGTCGAGACGCCTTCCGGTGACGCGTTAAAGGCGAAGACGTCGAAGACGATCACCACGGCGAACTCGAGCGCGACCAGTGTTCCGAGTACCTTTGCCGAAAGGTCTACACGGTTCACGCCGAGCACTCCTACGACGATGATGCAGAGCACGACCCACAGCCACCAAGGCGAAGCGAATCCCAATTTCGCTTCGAGAAACAACGAAAGCTGGAACCCGAAGAGCCCGTAGATGCCGATCTGCATGGCGTTGTACGCGATGAGCGCTACGAGGGCCCCACCGACACCGGCCGGGCGACCGATGCCGCGAGCTACGTACGCGTAGAAGGCGCCGGCGTTGGTGACGTAGCGACTCATGGCCGTGTAGCCGACGGCGAACAGGGTAAGAATGATCGCGATCAGCAGGAATCCGAGCGGAACCCCCAGCGACCCCGTCACGGCGAACGACGTCGTGACGCCCCCGGCCACGACCGTGAGGGGAGCGGACGCCGCAATGATCATGAGTGTGATCGAGGGAACACCGAGTGTGCGTCGGCTGAGCCCGGCCTTCTCGGTGCTCTTCGTGGGCTTGTCGCTCATGATGGTCGCTCCTGTCGCGCTCCCTGAGTGTTCGTCGTTGAGACCTCAGTCGAGTTCAGCCTAGGATCGAGCGCGACGGGAAGCTTGATCAGTAGAGCAGCCGACTTGACTTTCCGCGAACGCGTCCCGCCGCCCCATCGGCGGTTCTACAGCGCTACCGGCGAGTCGGCTCAGGCGTGTGTGCGCGCCGATATGCGCTCGGCGGCATCCCGAACGCGGCTCTGAAGACGCGACTGAAATGCGCGGCATCGTTGAATCCCCATCGTGTGGCGATCTCGCTGACTGAGCGATGTAGAAGCGCGGCATCTCCGAGATCGGTACGGCAGCGCTCCAGGCGACGTTCTCGGATCCAGGTGGAGACCGTCGTCCCTGCGCGACTGAACTGTGCGTGCAACGTCCGTACCGAGATGAAGTGCGCAGCGGCGATCTGCTCCGGGCACAGTGCCGGTGAGTCGAGGTGGTCGTCGATGAACTGCCGAATCTGCTCGAATTGCTTCGCCTGGGGATCCGCGGGGTAGCGATCGCAGCCCAGGATGTCCGTCAGAAGAGTATCGAGCAGATCGAGGCTCGTGCGCGCCAATTTACTGCGCGCGGTTGTATCGAGTGGCGTGAGCCGAGCGGGGAAATGCGACAGGAAGGACGTCACGACGGGGGAGAGGTGCTGATGCTGCTCGTTCAAGGAAACGGCGGTGAGGTCGTCGAGGAACGCGGGAGGGAGGTCGAGGCGAGATTTCGGGAACATCATGATCAGGTTCTGGAAGTCGCGGTCGAAGAGCAAGGAGTACGGCCTCGACGTGTCGTAGATCGTGAGATCTCCCGGTTGCATCAGTACTTCTCTGCCGTCCTGCACGAGCATGCTGCTGCCGGAGAGCAGCAGGCTCACCTTGAAGTAGCCTTCTCCGCCGCGCGTAATCGTCTCGCGAGTGCGTTCGACGAGGTGAGGCCGGGCCGAGACATCGGTGAAGACCACGTCGTCGGCTGCGGCAGAGGTCAGCACTGCTGTGAACGGCTGGCGAGAGTTTCCACTGACACTCAACGGCACGAACGACGACGAGACCATGCTCCGGAAGGTGTCGAGATCTCCGGCCCGTGCGATCACCGGTGGCGGGCTCGTTTCGGTCGGCTGACCCGCGGATGCGCGAGCTTCGGGGAGGGATGTGATGCGCGCCACGATGCAGAGTCCCTTCTGAAGAGGAAAGGCACCGTCGCTTTCGCGAACGGTCTCCCTCGTTCCGTTCGACTGGTGCAGCCAGCCTAAAACTATCCATTTGTATAGTCAAGGTGCGTGCCGCGAGTTTGGCAGACAGTGTCCAACGAGGAGGCGCAGCTGGGCCGTGGTGCCTACTGACGCGAGGCCGCGACGATCATGGCGCGCATCCGACGCAGAGCGGGCCGAACATCTCGCGGCAGCACCAGCTGCTGGAAGACGATGCCGTCGAGACAGAACCAGATGATCTCGGTCACACCTTCGTCGTGCACACCGAGTGAGGCGAGCTGCGTGCCTATCGCCGCTCGGTATGCGCTGTAGTGGCGTTCGGCGTATCTCTGCAGTTCCGGCCGACGCCTGGACTCCAGCAAGAGTTCGTACTGGAACGACTGCACGGGGCCGTCATGTTCGGCGAGTGACTCGATGCCCGCGGCGAATTCGTCGACGGTCACGCCCTGCTTCATCATGTTCGACCCGAGCAGGCTTTCTTCAATTGCAAAGTCCATAGCCGCTGCGATCAGCTGATCCTTCGTGCCGAAGTGGTGTCGTATCAAGCCGTGCGACACTCCCGCTTCGGCGGCGACAGCGCGGTAGGTCAGTGCACGAAGGCCACCGTTCGCGACGACGGTAATGGTTGCCCTGAGCAGGGCGGTGCGGCCGGATGCGTCCTTCATCGTTATGAGCGTACCGACGGTTCGCGCCGAGTCGACTGTGCATGAAGAACGCGAAAATCCCCGAACGCCGCACAATATAGGTAGTTTCTCAAGCACGCAAGCCGGTTCTACAGCCTTTCGAGCATTCGTGCCGCATCCCTGACGCCTACTGTGCGAACAGCTCCTGCATCCTGTTCATACCCTCCGCGAGCTGCTCGTCGCCGAGCGCGTACGAAAAGCGCAAGTAGCCGCTTGGCCCGAACGCCTCGCCGGGAACCGCAGCGACCTGCGCTTCATCCAGCAACAGGTCAGCGAGCTGGAGTGATGTCTCCGGTGTGACCCCATCCCAGTCGCGGCCGAGCAGTCCGCGAACATCGGCATACGCGTAGAAGGCGCCCTGCGGAGTCGGAACGGAGATGCCGGGGATGCTCGACAGCGCATCCACGATCGCACCGCGTCTGCGGTCGAATGCGGTCAGCATGTCGTGCACGGCATCCTGAGGGCCCAGCAGAGCCTCGGCCGCCGCGCGCTGCGCAACGTTGTTCACGTTCGAAGTCAGGTGCGATTGCAGGTTCGCAGCGGCCTTGATGACATCCTGTGGCGCGACCATCCAGCCGACGCGCCAGCCGGTCATCGCATAGGTTTTGGCGACACCGTTGAGCAACAGCGTACGGTCAGCGAGTTCGGGCACCGCCTCCGTCACGGATACCGCCCGAACTCCGTCGTAAGTGAGGTTCTGGTAGATCTCGTCGGCAATGACCCACAGGTCGTGCTCAAGCGCCCACTGCCCGATCGCACGGATCTGCTCCTCACTGTAGACAGCGCCGGTCGGGTTCGACGGGCTGACCAATAGCAGCGCCTTCGTGTTCGCGGTGCGGGCGGCTTCGAGCTGCTCGACGGTGACAAGGTAGCCCTGCTCGCTGCCGGCGAAGACGTCGACCTGTTTTGCGCCCGTCAGGCCTATCGCCTCCGGGTAGGTTGTCCAGTACGGAGCGGGAACGAGAACTTCCTCGCCAGGGTCGAGGAGCGTCTGAAACGCCTGGTAGACGGCCTGCTTCCCGCCATTGGTGACGAGGACTTGGCCCGGTGAAACCGAGAGCCCTGAATCGCGCTTGGTCTTCTCGGCAATGGCCTCACGCAATTCCGGCAAGCCACCCGCGGGCGTGTACCGGAAGTTCTTCGGGTTGTCGAGAGCCTTTCGTGCAGCCTCCACGATGTTCTCGGGTGTCGGAAAATCGGGTTCACCCGCCGCGTATGAAATGACGTCCTTGCCCTCGGCCTTCAGGGCCTTCGCTTTCGCGTCTACCTTGAGGGTTGCGGACTCGTTGATGGCGCCGATGCGTGCTGAGATTCGGTTCACCCCTCAAGCCTAACCAGCAACGCATACCGACGACAGGGGCGACGTTTCGTGGGCACGTTGACGTACGGCATCTCGGGCGATGTCCGTCTGCCACGCGCTCCTCATCAGTTTGGGTGCGAATAACTTCGAAACATGACCGTCGTGTTTCGAAGTTATTCGCACCCTGAGGGTCGGTCAGGCGGCGAGACCGCGTTCGAGGTCGGCGATGAGGTCCTCGGCGCTCTCGAGCCCGATCGAGAGCCGCAGCACACCGGCATCCGGGCGCGCATCCCCTTCTACGAGGCGGTGCGTCAGACCGGCGGGATGCTCGATCAGCGAGTCGACGCCTCCAAGTGAAACCGCATGCGTGAACAGCTGCAGCGAGCTGGCGAGTTTGGCGGCCGCGTCGTATCCACCCGCGAGTCGAATCGCGAGCATGGCGCCCGGGCCGCGCATCTGCTCGCCCAGGCATCCTGCCGGGTCTCCGTCGAATCCGGGGTAGAAGACATCCGCGATGGCGGGATGCTCGCTCAGCCACTTCGCGACGATAGCGGCGGTCCGCTGCTGGGCGTTGACGCGAACCGGCAGAGTCGTGAGGCCCCTGTGGAGGGTGTACGCGGCAACTGGGTGCAGAACTCCTCCCGTCAGCGCGCGGACGGGCCTGATCATGGCTGCGTGCTCTTCCGAGCAGGCGATCACGCCGCCCATGACGTCGCCGTGACCTCCCAGATACTTGGTCGCACTGTGCATGGACAACGCCGCACCGTGGAGCAGCGGGTTCTGCAGCACGGGCGTTGCGAAGGTGTTATCGACCATGACGGGAACCGGGCCCGCCTGGTCGGCTATCGAGCGGATGTTCACAAGGTCGAGCGTCGGGTTGGCAGGCGTCTCGACGATGACGATTCCGGTGTCTTCTCGCAACGACGTCGAGACCGAATCCGCCGAGCAGTAGGTGACCTCGGTACCGAGGAGCCCTGATGCAAGGAGGTGGTCGGTTCCGCCGTAGAGCGGCCGGACTGCGACGACGTGCCGCTCCCCGGTTGCCGCGGCGAACGCGAGGAGCGCCGCGCTGGCAGCGGCCATCCCCGAGCCGAATGCGACCGCGGCTTCGGCGTGCTCCAACTTCGCGAGCGCCGACTCGAAACGGGCGACAGTCGGATTCCACAGCCTTGCGTACAGGGGCGTGCCGCCGTCGGGCACGCGGCCGCCGGCCGCCATCGTGTCGTACGCCTCCCCGCCGCTTTCGACACTCTCCATCGGATACGTGGTCGAGAGGTCGATGGGCAGAGCATGAACACCG
>DXDC01000225.1 GCA_019115685.1 Candidatus Agrococcus pullicola | reverse complement strand
CACGCTTGCCCGGAATTCTCCATGCGTCCCTCGATTGCAGCCTCGACGACGGCATCGAGGTCCGAAGAACCGAGCACGAGGAAGGGATCGGACCCACCGAGCTCCAGTACGACCTTCTTGAGATTGCGCCCTGCGACTTCGGCCACGGCAGCGCCGGCCCGCTCGGAGCCGGTGAGCGAAACACCGCGAACGGCCGGCGACGGAATGACGATGTCCGCGATCTGCTCGTTCGTAGCGAAGACGTTCTCGTACGCGCCCTGCGGCAAACCGGCCTCTTCCAAGATCTCCGCGATCATACTCGCCGACCATGGGCATTGCGGCGCGTGTTTCAGCACGATGGTGTTGCCGAGCACGAGGTTCGGCATGGCAAACCTGGCTACCTGGTAGTACGGGAAGTTCCACGGCATGATGCCCAGAATCACGCCCTGCGATTCCTTACGCACTCGGGCATCGACACCGGCACGATTCTCCAAGATTTCGTCGGCCAGGAACCGTTCTGCATTGTCGGCGTAATAGCCGATGATCTCACCGGAGAATTCGGCTTCGAACAGGCCTTGCTCAAGCGGCTTGCCCATCTCGATCTGGATGATTTCGGCGAGCTCTTGCTTCCTGTCGATGAAAGCTTTCGCAGTCTTCTGCAAGATTTCAACGCGTTCGGAGAGAGGGCGATTCGCCCATGGCTCGTACGCGGCGTCCGCTCGAGCAACGCTCTCCCGAATCTGTTCGTCGGTGGCCGTCGGGTACTCCCTGACGGTCTCTCCCGTATAGGGATTCACGACGCGGTAGTTGGTCATCTTCCACTCCTGATCTTCGTTGAACCGATCCAGTTCAGCCTATCGTCCGCCGCTCAGTAAATGGTCGGCGATCGCCGCTGCCGGAGCCGCCCGGATGTCTTGCCAGCGCTCTCCCGCCCACAAGTGCACCCAATCGGGGTTGCAGTGGTGAGCCGCCGCGCGGCGCAGGTCTCTGGTCAGCCAGTGAACATCCGGATATCCGGCCGGCGCATCGACTCCAAGCCGAGTCCACGCGTTTGAGAGGGCACGTGCCGGCCTGCCGGTAAACGCCCTGGTCACGACGGTGGAAGAGAACCGCGCATCCTGCAGTGCCTGCCGGTGCACCCCGGAGGTTCCCGCTTCCTCCGCGAGCAGAAACGCAGTTCCGCAGGACACCGCCGCAGCGCCGCCCCAGAGTGCAGCCTCGACGCCCACGGCATCGACGATTCCACCCGCGACGACGACGGGCGCATCCAGGGGCGTCAGGCCGTATAAGAGTTCGGCGACCGTCTCGCGGCCGGGTTTTCGCAGCGGATCGTGCGTACTCCTGTGCCCGCCCGCGGATGCCGCCTGCGCGATCAAGACGTCGGCACCGACTTCGAGTGCCCTTCGTCCCTCTTCGACGCAGGTCACGGTTATGCCGACCGTTACGTCGACATTGTGCAGACGCGCGACATCTTGCTCCGAAGGAAGCCCGAAAGTGAAGGTGACCAGCTCCGGAGATGCCTCTACGAGAGCATCGATTTTCCCGCTGTACTCATCGTCATCGTGCACCGGCTCTCCGAGCCGCGAGCCGAGCCGTTCGGCGACAGGCGCGAGCAGTTCGGAATAGCGACGAAGCTGTTCGGAGCTCACGGTAGGCGGCTGCGGCGTAAAAACGTTCACACCAACAGGTGCTGTGCTTCGCTGTCGATAGGAGGCGAGTTCGGCGGTGACCGCATCCGCGGAGAGGTATCCCGCGGCCAGCACTGGCATCGCACCGGCGTCACCGACTGCGACAGCGAGGTCAACGGTCGTGACTCCCCCGGCCATTGGCGCTAGCCACACTTTACGGGCGAGAAGGTCGGCGATGCTCATGTCAACGAGTGTAACTATCGGTCTCTTCCGAACCATGCTCTGCAACGAACGGAGGAATGAAAAAACCCCGGGTATCCGGGGCTCCTTCATTTGCGCGACGCCTGATTGTGTTCCTCGCGCTTACGCGCTCGTCAACAGACTCGATCGACTCGGACGCGAACATCCGCTTGCCATTCGGCGGGGTCGTTTGTGGAGATGGGGGGAATCGAACCCCCGTCCATTGCCACACAGTGAGGCTTCTCCGGGTGCAGTCTGTGGGTATTCGTTCTACTCGGCCCCGCCCTTTGTCACAGACATCTAGGACGACAGGCCCAGTCACAGGAAAAGTCCCGCACTACCCTGTGACGCAGTAGTGCAGCGAGCTCTCAAAACGACGCCAGGGTCCCGAGCGAGAGCAACTCGGGTCTGACGGACTTCGGGCTCGCCTTATGCAGCGAGGGCGAAGTCGGTGCGCTTTGCGTTGGCACCTATAGTTTTGCAGGGGGCGTTTACGAGATAACCCTGCATCCTCGACCCGCTTCCCACCACGTATATGAACAATGTCGAAACCGATCATCCCCGTGCAGAAGCGTCGCGCGCTGTTGACTTTTCAATGAACACCCCGGTCATTTTCGTGACCAGCCCTCTATAGTACCACGGCTCGACCTTACATTGGGCGCCCGAGGATGGCCCTGCGAACGACTATCCGAAGAGGTGCTTGATCTCTTCGTAGCGAGACGCGGGCACGGTCTTCAGGGAGCCGAGCGCTTCATCGAGCGTTACGCGAACGATGTCGGTGCCGCGGAGGGCAACCATGCTGCCCCAGTCGCCATCGGCCACGGCCCGGACGGCACCGATGCCGAACCTCGTCGCGAGTACGCGGTCGGCGCCCGTTGGAGCTCCTCCCCGCTGAATATGTCCGAGTACCGTCGCACGAGACTCGATACCCGTGTGCTCTTGAATCATCGGGGCGAGCATTTCGGAAATACCGCCGAGTCTCGGCCTGTTGGCCTCGTCGATGCCCTTCGTGGAGTACTCCTGTTCCATGTCCTTGAGCTTGAAGCCCTCGGACACGACGACGAGCGGAGCGCGGCCGCGGTCGTAAACCTGGCGAACATATTCCCCGATCTCCTCCATCGAAACCGGATGCTCAGGAATGAGAATCACGTGTGCTCCGACCGAGACGCCGGAATGCAGCGCGATCCACCCCACATGGCGCCCCATCACTTCCAGCACCATGCATCGCATGTGGCTATCACCCGTTGTGCGCAGTCTGTCGCCTGCCTCGGTCGCAATTTCCACGGCGGTGTCGAACCCGAAAGTGTAATCGGTTGCGTCGAGATCGTTGTCGATGGTCTTCGGCACGCCGACGATCGGCAGGCCGTCGTTGAAGAGCCTTCTCGCACCCGCGAGCGTCCCTTCTCCGCCGATAGCGATGATGCCGTCGATGCCCAGACGATCCATAGTCGCCTTCATCCTCTCGGGCCCGCCGCCCTCCGCGTCGTAGGGATGAGTGCGACTAGTGCCGAGAATCGTGCCTCCGACACGCGAAAGGCCGCGGACCGCAGACCTATTGAGCGCGCGCACGTCGCCCTCTATCAACCCGCGCCAGCCGTCCCTGATGCCGACGAAGTCGTAGTCGTACTCCTTGATGCCCGTCAACACGGCAGCCCTAATCACTGCGTTGAGACCCGGGCAGTCTCCTCCGGACGTCAGTATTCCGATACGCATTGCACGCTCCTGTATAGCTTTCGAGGGTTACCAGTCTCTCGCACTCGATCGTTACTGCGCATCGGATGCGGCGCGACACGCCCTCACCTCTTGGACGGTCGCATCGACCGTTCGAGCTTACGCCGCAAGGATGAGTTCTGCCGATTCGACTCAAACCTCAGCCGCACGGTAACGGTCCGCTCTCTTTAAGGTGTTGATCGGCCAGCTGTCAGCTAGATCCGTCTACCCTAGAGATACGAACCATTCTCGGGAGGATCTGCAATGACGTACCCTCCGCCGAATACTGATTCGGCACAGCCGTACTACGGGCCGCCACCTCAGGCCGGCCCGCTCGACAGTCACTCTGTTGCGCGCGATCGTGCTTGCGCTGATGCCGTTCGACTCAAACCCGGCGGTGAAATGCGCGATCGCGGTCAAAACGCCAACGCCTTCGACCGGCTACCGGAAGAGCGCTTGCAGCGCGTCGACACGGCAACCGACAACAACAACCCTCAAGTTTTTCACCTTGCAGTCGAACGCTTCCCAACGGGTCAAGTCCGCCCCCTTGAGGCACGCCACGGCGTCCTCACACCGAAGAAAGCAGCACAATGACGAATTATCCCCCGCACCCGTCCAATCCGAATCCCGACAACACCGGCCCGGTACAGCAGCCCGACCACAATCAGTCGGCCCCCGGTTACGACCAATATTCTCAGCAGCAGTACCCGCAGGACCAGTTTCAGCAGCAGTATCCCGAACAGCAGCAGTACCCGCAGGACCCCAACCAGGCTTTCCCGCAACAGCAGGGCGGCCATAGCAACGATTACGACGCGTACGGCGCTCAGCAGCAGCCTCCCTATGGAGACCAGGGCGGGGGGTACGCGAGCGGTTACGGTGATGGGAACCAATACGGCGGGCCGGGTGGTGGCGGTTACGGCGGAACCGGTGGACCCGAGGGAGGCAACGGTAAGAAAAAGAAGCGCCTCGGCCTCATTCTCGGCATCACAATCCCGGTCGCGGTAATCGCGATTCTCGGTCTGCTTGCCGCGATCTTCGTTCCGCAGTATCTCAAGCAGCAGGAAATCGATGAGGCTGTCGCGACTTACAATCAAGAACACGACGCCTGGTCGACGACGTTCACAGAAGATCAGTTGGCTGCGCTCGAGGGCTCCTTCGACGGTCTGGACGTGCTCTCTGCGGCGAACGGCGACTATTCGGGAGAGGGCTCGTTCGGGGAAGCGTGTTCCCAACTGGACGGGCTGGCTCCGGTCTTCGAGGAACTCTCCGGTGGCGAGCCTCCCGCA
>DXDC01000224.1 GCA_019115685.1 Candidatus Agrococcus pullicola | reverse complement strand
GGAGCCGATTCCGCAACCGTTCGGCCGCACCCGCCCTGTCTCTCCACCACCCGTCGGGAACGGCCCCCACGACGTTAGCCGCGTCGACGACGATGGCGGGGCGCTCATCCAGCAGGGCGCGCAGAGTGGGCCACGCGTCCGAGAATCCGGGATGCAGTGGCCGGTCGGATACCCGTTCGATGGGCACCCACTCCAACGCAACACTCTCTGGATCACTGATCGTCGGCTCGAACTCCGCCACGACGTCTGCAACGACCGTCGTGTAGGTCCAGATGTCGAGATCCAGCAATCTCGTGAAGCGTGGTCGAATCGCACCGTCCGGTACTCCCGCTTCCTCCTGCGCCTCGCGAATGGCTCCGTCGATCGCGCTTTCACCCTCGTGCAGTGCACCACCCGGCAATCCCCACGTGCCGCCGAAGTGACTCCAGGAGACCCGATGCTGCAACAGGATGCCTCGGTCACGATCGACCGCCAGCAGACCCGCCGCACCGTAACGACCCCAGTAGCGCTCGCCCGTCTCGGCCACCACCCAGGCATCCCCCGGGTTTCTCGGCCCGGTTGGCCGACGCGGTTCGCCGGCGGCTGGAGGAACGATCGTCATGCCGCCAGCTTCGCACAGCATGCCGCCCGCTCGCAGTCCCGGAACGGGAGGCGAAGCCAGCGTGAGCCCGATACTGTGGATTGATGAGCGATGAGCAGAATGCCCCACCCAGACTCATCGATCTCCTCCCGACCAAATTCGACGAAGACTCACTGCTCGAAGCCGTCGAACGCTGGTGCAGTACTCGCGCCCTGGAGCTGTATCCCGCCCAGGAAGAAGCTGCGCTGCACCTGGTAACGGGTGCCAACGTGGTGCTGGCTACTCCCACGGGAACCGGCAAGAGTCTGGTGGCGATGATCGCCCACGCGACGGCGCTCTGCGGCGGCGGGGTCAGTGTGTACACCGCACCTATCAAAGCGCTCGTGAGCGAGAAGTTCTTCGCGCTCGTCGAGCAGTTCGGCGCAGAGAACGTGGGCATGGTCACGGGCGACACCTCGGTGAACGCTGACGCGCCGATCCTGTGCTGCACCGCCGAGATCCTCGCGAATCGTGCTTTGCGCCACGGAGAAGATGCGCCGGTCACGCAGGTCGTGATGGACGAATTCCACTATTTCGGCGACCCGGAGCGCGGCTGGGCCTGGCAGGTTCCCTTGCTCCTCCTGCCGCAGGCGCAGTTCCTGCTCATGAGCGCGACGCTGGGCGACACCGAACGGATCCGGAACGATCTGACTCGCCGAACCAACCGCCCCACCGAACTCGTCGCGGGTGCCGTCCGTCCGGTACCCCTCGAATTCGAGTGGGTGACGACGCCTGTGCACGAGACCGTTGAACGTCTTGTCGAGGACCACGAGTCACCCGTGTACATTGTGCACTTCTCGCAGGCGCAAGCCGTTGAACGGGCCCAGGCGCTGACCAGCCACCGGGTGGCGACACGCGAGCAGAAAGACGAGATAGCACGCGCCATCGGCGATTTCCGGTTCACGACAACGTTCGGCCGGGCCCTGTCACGCTATGTGCGTGCGGGCATAGGTGTGCACCACGCCGGGATGCTCCCCCGCTACCGAAGACTGGTCGAGGTGCTCGCCCAGCGGGGCTTGCTACGTGTGATCTGCGGCACCGACACGCTTGGCGTCGGCATCAATGTGCCCATCCGCTCGGTGCTGTTCACGGCACTGTCGAAGTTCGACGGTACGGCGATGCGGCACTTGAGTGCACGCGAGTACCACCAGATCGCGGGTCGTGCCGGACGGGCAGGGTACGACGATCACGGACTCATCGTCGTGGAAGCTCCCGAGCACGTCATCGAGTTCGCGCACGCGGTGAAGAAGGCGGAGGGCGACGCCAAGAAACAGAAGAAGATCAAACGGAAGTCTCCGCCGCAAGGGTTCGTGAACTGGACGGAGAAGACATTTCAACGACTCAACGATGCCGAACCCGAGCCGTTGGAGAGCCACTTCACGATCACGTCCGCCATGCTGATCAATCTGATTGCGCGTGGCGGTGATGTCGTGCGGCACACTCGCGAGCTCATCTTCGACAGCTACGGACCTCGTGAGCGCAAGTACGAACTCGCACGCCGTGCGATCAGCATCTTTCGCACGCTGGTGCGCGGTGAGATCGTCGTGATCGACCGCGACCATCCCCTGCCGGGCACCGACCGTCCGAGCATCAGATTGGCCGTCGAGCTGCAGCCGGACTTTGCACTGAATCAGCCGCTGTCACCGTTCGCGCTGGCGGTGATCAGCGTCCTCGATCCCGACAACGGGCCCGGTGCGGTCGGCAGCGGAGACTACGCGCTCGATGTACTGAGTGTGATCGAATCGACCCTCGATAATCCGCGACCGGTGCTCTATCAACAGCAGAACAAGGCACGGGGCGAAGCCATCTTCGAGATGAAAGCCGACGGCGTCGAATATGAAGAGCGCATGGAGCGGCTCGAGGAGATCACGTACCCGAAGCCGTTGGCCGAGTTGCTGGAGCAGTTGTTCGACGATTACGCCGAGCAGCAGCCTTGGGTGCGCGATTGGGAGCTCAGCCCGAAGTCCGTCGTGCGCGACATGATCGAGCGCGGGCTGAACTTCGCCGAATACGTTGCCTACAACGACCTCGCTCGCAGCGAAGGCGTGCTGCTGCGGTACCTGTCGGATGCCTACCGTGCGCTCGATAGGACGGTCACGGCTGAATTCAAGACCGAAGAGCTGGACGCCCTCATCGAGTGGCTCGGAGCAACTGTGCGGCAGGTGGACTCAAGCCTGGTGGACGAGTGGGAGTCGTTGATCGCACCCTTCGGTGACGACGGCGCCCCAGCGCTGCCCGCGCTCCCCCGCGGCATCACCGAGCAGCCGAAGGCGTTCACCGTGCTTGTTCGCAATGCGCTCTGGCGCCGCGTGCAGCTTGCCGCGCAGCAGCGCGACGCGGACCTGCAGACACTCGATCCCGACATGCGGTGGCCGGATGCGCTCGACCGCTACTACGACGAGCACGAATGGATCGGCATCGATGCTGCCGCCCGTAGCCCGCAGCTGTGCCTCATCGACAGCAGTGACGCCGCGGTCGCAGAAGGACTCTGGCGAGCGGAGCAGATTATCGCCGACCCGGAGGGCAACCACGACTGGCGGATCCGTGCCGAGATCGACCTCGCCGCTTCTGACGAAGCGGGCGAAGCCATACTGCGAGTGACCGAGGTCGTGCGGCTGTAGCGCTGAACACCGGGTGAAGCGGATGGCTCCTTAGGCCATGGCCGCGTGCGGCAGCTCCGCTCGCTGTTCGGGCGCTCCGAGAGCGACGCCGAGCGCTCGCGGAAACACGACCGGGAGCAACTCGAGCGGCGCCGCGGAACTGATGCTCATCTGCGTTGCGATCATTGCGTTCCTGCCGATCATCGTGCCAGTGATCGCGACCGGCTCGCGCTCTTCGAGCGGTCTCGCCGCGAGTGCCTTCAGTCTGTCGGTCGCGTACGACACATCTTGCGGCCCGAAGTGGCCCGTCAGGTTGGGCACCCATGCAGCTACAACGTTGCCGGAGTGGGTCGAGGTGCCGCCGAAGTGGTTGGCAACGGCCATGATGAGCTCGGACATCCAATCGCGCACCCCGGGCGCCGACATGGAGACGACGCGGAAGGTATCGTTGCCGTCGATCTCGAACACCGCGAAGAGCGCATCGCCCATGAGATTCGCTCTTGTGGTCTTGCTCATGCGCAGATTCGCGATTGTGGTGCCGTTGAGAGTTCCGGACGTGACAGAAGATTGCGAACCGTAAGTGTCGAGGCGGTTGTCGCTCCCTGTGTAGGTGCTGGCGGAAGACGTGCCGAATGATGTCGAGAACATCCGCATACTGGTCTCGAGCGCTCCTGTTATCGCGCCCTCGGTCTGCTGGTCGAAGTGCCGTTCGATCTCGATCACGCGGGCGTTCGCGATTTGGGCATTGCCCGGGTCGCCGTACACGGCAGCACGCGGTGTCTGCGAGAACGCCACGAGCCTGTCGTGCAACGCATTCGCTTGTGCAATGTCACGCCGATTGAATGAGCGAGCCCGAATCTCGCAAATGATGCCGATCAGCAGCAGTATCACCCCGAGGAGGAAGAAGATCCAGCCGAACATTTGCCCCATTACGAACGCGGAAATAAAGTTCGGTGCCGCCTGCTCCATGAAAGCCGCGAAAGCGAGCGAGCACAGCAACCAGACGGCGAGGATCACTGCTCCCCAGATGATGAAGCCGACTTTGCGTTTCGCTCTGGCTGCAGCCGACATTCCTGTGACAACGCTGGCCATGGCGACCTCCTCATCCGAGCCCGTCCTCGCGGGTCCGATGCGGATGCCCTGAGCCGGTACCTGTTGCACCAAAAATACTGCAAGCTCAGAGCTTCCACCAGTATTTCTCAAGTACATTTGCAGTTGCAGTAACTTTTGCCTTTTCCACGACAAACGAGTGAACCGCATCTCAAAGAGGAGTGCACCAGTGAGTGATCGGAAGCAAACTGCGGAACAGTGGGCGCAAACGGTAGAACTGTCGGAACCGATTCGCTGGGGCGCGATCGAGGATGAAGTTCTGAACAGGCGCCCGCCCAGATCGCCGGATGACACCGCCGTCTACAAGTTCATCCGCGGTATCGGGTTCGTTCTCGTCGCGCTCCTAGCGATCCCGACCTTCGCTGGCTCGGCCTTGGGCCTGGTGCTCTTCCTTGCCGGAGCCGATCCGTTCTTCCTGCTGCTGTGTTTCGGAATAGCGGCTGGTGTGCCCCTGGCCATGCTCATGATCTGGTGGGAAGAACAAGCGCCGAAGAGGGACCCTGAAAGTGATCCTCAGCGCTGCTTCGGGCGCGATCTCACTGACCGCGTACATCTTGATGCGCACTGGCCCGGTTGCCGAACGAGACGGATGGACCGCGTTGCTGATGCTCGCCGCAGCCGCGACCGGGCTGGGCGCTTGTGTTGTGTTCTTGGTCGCTTCCAAAGGGCCCGATCGGACCCATCGAAAACTACGGTGGAATTTGAACCCGGTCAAGGAGAAAGCCTACTGGGACGCCCGGAAACGGGTGTTGGAAGTTCTCGTCGAGCGCGGCGCGGTCGACCTGCACCCGGATATGCAAAAGAGGATGCTCAGCATGCAGGTGGGTACATGGTCGAGGATCGACGAACCCGACTTCGAATGAAGCTGCCTTGCCTCCCGACGCTGGCCGATGTAGCACCACACGCACTGCGGATCGGACCACACCTCGACGCGCAGTCGAGGTGCGCTCTTGTCAGTCTGCTTGTCTCGTTGCATGTTCCAACTCAGCCTTCATTGTGGGAAGCGATGACTTCGACAACGTCTTCTGGTCGCTCATCGGATCCGGTGGCGTGGTGGTTCTTCGGTCCACGCAGGACGACGAAAATCACGAGTTGGACCATGACGGCGACTCCGACCCACATGGCCTGCTGCCAGCCCGCGATGAATGCCTCCTGCGCTGCGGTGACGATCTGCTCGGCGTAGCCGCCCGCGTGCCGGCTGATCTCGGTGGCATTGGCGATGCCCTCGCTCGCGGTAACCGCAAGTTCCTCTGGCACCCCGTCGAGGCGACTGCCGATGGCGTTCTGATAGCCGGCGGCGAGCAGCCCTCCGAGCAGTGCGATGCCGAGAGCTGCTCCGAACTCGCGAGTGAGGTCGTTCAGCGCAGACGCCACCCCCTGCTGTTCACGAGGCAGTGATGATGTGATCGCTTCGGTCGAGGGAGTCATCGCGAGCCCGGCACCAAGACCCATGGCAATGAGGCCGGGCAGCACGGTCAGATAGCCTTCGGCAGACACGAGGGCCGCCATCAACGCGAGCCCCGCTGCCGCGATGGTCAATCCAGCGGTCATGGTCGCACGAGCGCCGATGCGTGCCGCGACTCTCGGGGCGAGACCGGAGGCCAACATCATCAGCAGTGCCATGGGCATCAGGCCGAGTGTTGCGAGGAGTCCGCTCCAGCCGAGCACGACCTGGAAGAAGGGATAGAGCACGAGCGACACTCCGCCCTGCACTCCGAAGAGCACGAGGAGCAGCGTCGTACCGGAGGACAGGCCGCGCGTCCGGAAATGACGGATGTCCAGTAGCGGATGCGGGGTCCGCAGCTCCCATGCGACGAATCCGATCGTCGCGAGGATCGCGGCACCGAGCGTAATGAATACGACGGGGTCTGCCCATCCCAGCGCAGGAGCCTCGTGCAGGGCGAAGGTGAATCCGACAGCGGCGATGATCGAGGTAAGGCTACCGATCACGTCGAAACGACCCTTGGCCCTTTCGCGAGAATTCGGCACCGCATTCGCGCTGATGAGAGCCGCGATCAGCGTGAGTGCGATCGGCAAGGCGAAAAGCCACCGCCAAGACACGAAATCGACCAATAGCGCCGATAGATACATGCCGAGAATGCCTCCGCCGCCGGCGACAGCAGTCCACATGCCGATCGCCTTGGAACGTTCCTTGTCGGGGAAGGATGCTGTGATCACCGAAAGGGTGACCGGCATGATCATGGCCGCACCAACACCGCTGAGCAACCGGGCGCCCAGCATGATCTCCATGGCGGGAGCGACGGCGGCGACGATGTTCGCGATGCCGAACAGCCCGAGGCCGGCCATCAGGATCGGCTTGCGGCCCCACCGGTCCCCCACCGCTCCCAAGGGAAGCAGCAGCGCCGCGAGGGTGAGCGTGTAGGTGTTGATGATCCAGAGCACCTGCCCGTGCGAGGCTCCGAATGTGAGCGCCAGCTGTGGCTGGGCGACGTTCAGCCCGGAAACGGAGGCGACGACCGCCATGAGGGCGATACAGACGGCCCACAGGATCGCACGGCGGCGGCGTGGATCATCGATGACGCGTGCGGTCGTATCCGCACTGGAAGCAGCGGTAGAAGACATGGCTCAGTAGCCCTTTCTCGATCGATTCGCCCGTTCGCAGGCTCGCGAAGGCGCGGCGAAGTAGCGCCGGGCGCTATGCCGCGGCACGAAGGTGTGGTTGAGCGTCAGCCGTTGCGGTGCGCCCGAACCACGACGTCTCGCAGTTGCACGGGGCGTCCTCCCGGACGAACGGCACGGACGTTCTCATAGCTGGCGTCAATAGCCCAGCCCGGCACATCGAACATCTGCGTGATCGCATCGCGGGTGACGCTTGCCGCCTCGGGATGCGCTCCGTGGTGCCCGGGGTCACCGTGGGTGCTGGAGCCTCCGTTGGTGCCAGGCTCGTGCAAGTGGCCGACGATCAGGAGCGTGCCGCTGGGCGCCACTAGAGACGCTAGCTGTCGATACAACAGGAGCTGCCCGATCTCGGAGTGCGCATAGCTGGTGACCACGAGATCCCAGCTGCGGCCCGGCTCCCACTGGGTGAGGTCCGTTTCCACCCATTCGATTCGATCGCCCAGCCCTGCACGCTCGGCGCGATGGCCGGCCGCCTCCAGAGCGGTCGCCGAGATGTCAGCGCCAGTAACCAGCCAACCTTGCTCGGCGAGCCAGACTGCTTCGGCTCCGGTGCCACATCCGGCATCCAGCGCGGTTCCCCCGGAGAGCTGCGAGGTCTCGGTCGGCAGGTACGGATGCACGGGGAGATCCCGCTCTGCGTTTGCGGGTGTCGGCGCCCAGTGCTCTTCCCAGTAAGTCTTGTCGAAGTCCGGCATCACGCGCTCTCCCTCACCGTGGCAGTGGTTCCGCGAACAGCATCGTCCGCTCGCGCGAAAACGAGCTCGGTGTTGATGGTCATCGCCACGCGGGCGCCGTTCGCCGCGGCTTCACTGACCTGCATGCCAGGGTTGACCACGTTTCCCGCCGCCCAGACACCGGGCACCGAGGTGTGACCGGCAGCGTCGGCGACCACCGCAACGCCGGCAGCGTTCTCCGTAAGCTCCAAGTCCAGACGCTGCAGCCCATCGAGGCGCGCGGTCGTGATCGCGGGAACCGCGAGGGCATCCAGTTCGATTC
>DXDC01000027.1 GCA_019115685.1 Candidatus Agrococcus pullicola | reverse complement strand
CCTTTCCGCTCTGGTCGGATGTGCTCTCGGCCAGCCGCACCGTGGTGCCGGTCGCGAGTGACCGCTCGGATGCCTGGGCGACGGCAACTGCGTGGATCGCGAACTCCAGTGGCGGTACGACCGGGGCATCGCCCCTTGCCGCAGCGACGAAGCTCTCCATTTCGCGGACGAAGGTTCGGGCTCCGCTGCCGGTGGTACCCCAGGCTGCAGAGCCTTCCTCCGTCCATGCCAGCACGCCCTGTGCGTCCCACTCTCGTGTCAACACGCCTTCGCTGCCGACGACGGTGATCTCGAGATAGTTCGCAGAGCGGGGGCGCTCGCCACGGCTCACCTCGAGAACGGCGGATGCCCCCGAAGGGAATCCGAGTTCGATGGCGAGATAGTCGTAGATGCCCATCGCCGCGCTGGTGGCGTGCTGACCGACAGAGAATACGCTCTCGGCCTTCTCGCCCAACCACCAGCTGGCCATGTCGGTGAGGTGCACGCCGTTGTGCATCGAGTGACCGCCGGAGAGCTCAGGATTGAGCACCCACGCCTGCCAGCCCGGCCAGATCCAGCCGCCATTGATGACGACGCGGATGAAGCGCGGCGTGCCGACGGCGCCGGCGCGAATTGCTTCGTCGATGGCGACACCCTGGTCAGAGAACCTGTGACTGTGCCCGACCGCGAGGGTGAGCTCGCGCTCTTCGGCCAGGTCAACGAGATCTTGCGCGTCGTCGTCCGTCATCGCCAGCGGCTTCTCCATGAGCAGGTGCTTGCCTGCTCGCAGAACTTTGCGACCGAGTTCGGCATGCGTGATATTCGGGGTGCACACGATGACCGCTTCGACGAGCTCTGCCCGCAGCATCGCATCCAAATCGCTGAAGTGCTCGCACCGCTCCACATGTGCGATCTCCTCCGCGCGGTCGGTATCGAGATCGAACACTGCGACGAGGTTCGCCAGGTTCGTCGACCGTAGTGCGGTCATGTGCTCCAGTGCGATGCCGCCGACTCCGACGATCGCCACGCCCAAAGGCTGTTCAGACATACGCTGCCTCCTGAGTCTGCTTCGTGAGCACCTCGCCCGGGCGGGCTGTCGTTCGTTTTCCGTCATGGAGTACGAGTGAGCCGCCCGTCATCACGTGGTCGAGCCCCGTCGCCTGCGCGGCAGGAGCAGCGAATGTCGCCGCGGAATCGAATCGGGCGTCATCGAAGACGGTGATATCCGCCCTGCGGCCGGGTTCGATACGAGCGGTGATTCGCGCTCGCTCAGCCGGGCCGTTGGTCATGCGCTTCACTGCCTCGCCGGCTGCGACGCCAGCATCCCGCATGCGTCGGTACGCCGCAGGAAAGGCGCCCCACGACCTCGGATGGGCGACGGATGCGCGGTGCTCGTAGCCGAGTGCGGTGCCGTCGGATGCGATGCTGATCCACGGCGTTCGCATGGCGAGGTCGACATCAGCCCAGTTGCCGCTTTCGACGGCGACGTCCACGTCGCCCGAGCAGTCGACGAGCAGGGAGGTCAGCCAGACCCACGGGTCCTCGTCGACGTCGCTGAGCGACACTCCTGCTGCAGCCGGCCGTGCCGCCGCTTTCATGACGATGATCGCATCGGGCTCGTAGCCGGATGCTCGGAACATGCTAGCGACACCGGTTGTGTCGGCTTCGGCTGCCGCGAGGATCGCGGACGGCCCCTGTGCCCGTATCTCGCTCGGCAGCAGTTGCAGGAGTGTCGTGTGCCCGTGCACGTAGGGGTACGCGTCGGCCGCGATGTCTTGTTCGCGCCGCAGCTTCTCGATGTGCGAAAGCACGTCTCGAAAGGACGTTCCCTCGCCAATGCTGCGGAGGTGAGAGATCTGCACCCGAGCTCCGGCATCCCGCGCAGGGCGTGCCACCTCTTCGATGGCGCTGATGAGCGACGCTGCCCGGTAGTCGCGCATGTGCACGGAGAGGACGCCGTCATGCCGGGCAACGACCTGCGCGACGCGAGCGAGCTCTTCGGCCGCAGCTCCCTCACCCGGCGCATACATCAGACCGAGGCTTACGCCGACGCATCCGGCTTCCATCGCCCTGTGCAGTTCGCTCTCGATGCGGTCGAGCTCGGCTCCGGTGATGGATATGCCCGCTTCGCCGGCCACGGCGAACCGGGCGGCGCCATGGCCTATCTGCAGCGCGACATTTGTCGCAATGGGAGTGTTCTCCAGCGCAGCTCGCCAGCCGTCGACCTCCGCCCAGTCCCAGTCGAGGCCTGGAACGACATCGATCGTGCTGATGACTCGTCTCAGCCCGGCGCGGTCGCCCCCGGATGGCGCGGGGCTCATCCCGCAGTTGCCGACGACCTCGGTCGTGATGCCCTGGCCGACGCGACTGTCGTTGCCCGGATACGCGATCAGGCTGAGGTCGGAATGGCAGTGGATATCAACGAATCCCGGGGCGACGACGCGATCTGTACAGTCGACCGTGTCTGCGTCATAGCCGCCGCGGGGGCGCTGCTCAGCAGGCACGATCGCCTCAACGGTCTCGCCGGAGACGAGGACGTCCGCGCGCTGCAGGCCAGCACCGGTACCGTCGGCGACGAGGCCGCCGACGAATGCGGTGCGTGTACGAGCAGCGGATGCGGTCATCTCAAGCACTCCCCTCTGCGTTCCCGGCCGCTGCGAAGATGCCCTCGCGAGCCATTCGCCCGAGCACTTCATCAGCCTGCGACAGAGTCCGGTCGATGTCGTCCTCGGTGTGGGCAAGCGAGATGTGATTGCGCTTCAGCGACATCGGGTACATGAACGAACCCTTGTCGATCATGCGACGGTGGAATGTCTCGTAGGCGCGATCGTTGTTGCGCAGCAGATCGCGGTAGCCCCGGACTTCGCCGTCGAGGAAGTAGGTCACGAACACCGAGCCAAGCCCGCTCACGACCGCGGGAATCCCGTGCTCGGCGGTGATCGAGCGCAGGCCATCCCGCATCCTGTCGCCGAGGTGATACACGTGGTCGTAGAAGCCGATCTCAGGGTCTCGAAGGGCCTTGATCGTTGCGATCGCCGAGGCCATGGAGACCGAGTTGCCGTTGAAAGTACCGGCGAGCATCACGGAGCCGCCCGCTGGCGTGAAGTGCTGCATGATTTCGGCCGAACCTGCCAGAC
>DXDC01000223.1 GCA_019115685.1 Candidatus Agrococcus pullicola | reverse complement strand
ATCGCGCTACTCGCGCTGGGCTACTCGGGAGCAATCACCTGGTTCGCTCCCGTGCAGCCTTGGCTGGCCTCGGCGGCTCTGCTCCTGACCTACATCGCGCTCGTCTGGCGTCTCAAGGGGCAGGTGGCCTGCTCCGTCCCGGCTCGGAGACGAACCGGACGATCTTCAGCGATAGGATCCAGGTCATGACGACGGGAGTCAACCACGCCCATGACGATACGGGCGGAAAACCCGTGCGCCTGGGCGAGCTTGAGGCGCAGATCATGGATCTCCTGTGGTCCGGCGAATCCATGACGGTGCGGGACATCATCAACCGCCTTCCCGGCGAGCCCGCGTACACGACCATCGCCACCGTCCTGAGTAATCTGCGCAAGAAGGAACTCGTGTGCACCGGCAAAGACGGCCACTCCACCCTCTACGGGGCCTGCTTGACCCGCGAAGAGCACACCGCGCGGGCGATGAGGCACGCCCTTGACGCGAGCGGCAATCGGAAGGCCTCGATACTGCACTTCGTAGAGGGCATGTCGGAGGCCGATCAGCAACTGCTGCGCGACTTCCTGTTGGGCGGCGAGTAGCGATGTCCGCGGCTGTGCTGACGCTGCTGGCGAGCGTCCTGCTCCTCGCTGCGATCTGGGGGCCGGAACTGCTGCGACGCGCAGCGCCTGCGCTGGCAACGACTCCCCAGGTCGCCGTGATCGCGCTCACGGCGGGCGCGGTCGCGTGGATGGCCGCCCTGTTCGCACTCGGCCCCGTCATCGCGTGGATGAGCACCGGCCCAGCATGGCTTCCACAACGAGCAGCGGATGTCTGCAGTCAGTGCCTGAGTGCGGCGACGCCCTTCGGCGACAGCGCAGTATCACTCGGGATCCCGGCGATACTGCCACTCGCGTTCCCCGCGCTGGGCGCCGTGATCGTATCCGCGGGCATCGCGAGAGAGTTCACGCTGCTGCGCGCCACCTGGCGAAGCCCCGAGGCGCAGCTTCGAAATCGGGCACCGGAGGTCCTCTTCGGTCACGTCGTGCGCGTGATCCCCGACGAGGCCCAGTTCGCCTACGCCCTCCCCCGCCGCCGGGGCGGCATCGTCGTATCCAGCGGTGCCTGCGATCGCCTGAGCCATGACGAGCTGTGCGCGGTGTTGGCGCACGAGCGGGAACATGTGCGAAAACACCACCACATCGTACTGACGCTGCTGTTCGGCCTGACGCGATACTGCAGATGGGTTCCGCTCATCGCCGCGATTCGCGACGCCGTTCCGCTGTACCTCGAGATCGCCGCAGACCGGGCGGCGAAACGCACTGTCGGAACCTCGTCGCTCGCCAGTGCACTGCTCAAGCTGGGCGATTCCTCCCGGGCACCGCGCTCGAATTCCGCGGTCCTGCACGCGTCGGCTATCGGGGCGGGCTCGGAACGCGTTCGACAGCTCATAGGGCGGCCACCGCCGAAGAACAGCGCTGTTATCGCAGCCGCCGCCGTCGCCTACGCGCTGACCCTCGCCGTCGCGATCGCCGGCATCCACTGGCCATATCTCGCGGCGCTGCTGAACGGATGCTTAATGTAAATTCGGGCGGCATCCCGTGACGTGTCAGTGCATCGGGGTGATGACCACAGAGGTCATGATCGCGGCCATCGTTTGTATGGCATCTCGAACCGCGTCGGTCACGGCGTCGTCTGCGAGCTCCCGCTGCCGGATTTCGTCGAGCCGTTTGTTCAGCTTGAACGGGCCGAACCCCTCGGTTTCGTGCTTGAGGATCGTCCTGACCGCGGACATCTCCTGCAGGATGGCGAGGATGATCACGTCTTGCGCACTCGGTGACCTCGTGTCCGCGAGCACTTCCGCGAGCGTGGCGCGCAGCTGCCGCTCGGGCTCGGGGTCGCTCACGGGGTACTGCTCAGAGCTGAAGAACAGGAACTTCGTCGTTTCGACGGTGATGATTCCGCGGTCCGCGAGCGCCTTCGCTATCGTCTCCTCGGGGTCGAACCAGCTCGACTGCACGAGATTGGATGCGCTATCTGGCTCGTTCTCGCCCAGAGCTTGCACGCCGTAGCGGAGCACGGGATGCTCGGCATCCTCGGCGCCCGGGAGGAGCGTCACGTGCGAGTCTTTCTCATCCGCGAACTCAACGAGATTCGCGACGACGAGATCAGCGAGGAGGCCGCCGCGCAGGGCTTCCTTGCGATACGAGATCCAGGGTTCGTGCTTCCCGGCATCCGTAGTCAGTAACAGGAACAGCGCTTCACTGGTGAGCATCATCGCACCTCCTCCTCTATTTTCTCACGAAGACGGCGACCCGTGCCTTTTCTCGCTCCGCAAGGAGCAAGACGCCTACCAAGAACGCTTCTCGGCAGGCATCTGACTCCTTTGCCGTGCCAGCGGAAAGCTAGATAAGCAGTTCACCAGCCCGAGTCACCACGGAGCCGCCCGCAACGACGAGTTCTCGGCGCGGCGCCCTCACGATCGCATCGGGCACATTCTCCGCGTCGACCAGCACGATGTCCGCGGGCGCCCCCACTTCGATGTCGTGCGAGTCACGGTGCACGAACGACTTCGCCGCGGACGTCGCAAGACGAGTGACCGCAACGAAATCTTCGTCGTAGCGCACTCGATGCTGCTTGGCGAAGTCCAGCGCGACGCGCAGCAGATCGCCGTCTCCGTAGGGCGACCACAGATCCCGGATGCCGTCCGTCCCGAACCCCAGGCGCATTCCGCGCTCCAACATCCCCTGCCACGGCAGTGGCCGCTTGCCGACGGGTGCGACGGTGCTCCAGGAGATGTCGAGCTCCGCGAAGCGATCGAGCAGTGCTTCTTGCCGGGCAAGCGGTAGATCCCCGAGCCCGAAGCCGTGCGCGATGTTGACCTTGCCGTGCAGGCCCGAGCGCTCCGTGCGCTCGATGATCAGTTCGTACTCGAATGCACCGAGATCACCCCCGCTGTGCAGGTGGAGGTCGATGCCGCATCCGTGCCGTTCCGCGATCGCGAACAGACCGTCGAGCTGTGCAACGGGATTTCGATCTATTTCGCACGGATCCAGCCCGCCTATGCTGTCGGCCCCTTCTCGCGCCGCTTCCTCCAACAGCGCGAGAACCCCGTCACACCTGACGACGCCGTCTTGCGGGAAGGCGACGATCTCGACGCAGACGGTGTCTTCGAGGCGGGCGGCCGCATCCCGAACGGCTGCAATCCCCTCAAGCCCGACACCGAGATCCACGTCGACGTGCGAGCGTGTCGCCGTCGTGCCGTGTCGCAGGAACTCTCGCAGTACGCGCTCCGTCGCGTCCGCACTCGGGATGCCGTATTGATTCCGTTCAGCACGCTCGTGCGCGATCCTACCCTGCGTCGTCGACTCCCCTCCATACGAGACCCACGGTTGCCCCCACCAGCTCTTGTCGATATGCGAGTGAGCGTTGATGAAACCGGGCAGCGCAAGAAAGCCCTTTCCGTCTTCCGCGTTCTCAACAGAAGACGCACCAGCGGGTCGAATATCGGCAATGACGCCATTTTCAAGAGAAACATCAACGGGAGCACCGCCCCAGGGGCGTACGTTTGTCAGTACAGTTCGCATACCCTTGACGCTACGCGATGGTCGAAAGCAACGTTCGTTGACACACCCCACGCATGCTGATTAACTGTTATACAGTTATACAAATGGAGGCCACGGTGACAACAGACACCGATCAACCACCGTCTGCGTTCAGTGGCGGAGCAATGGCGCCCGTCAGCATTGCGGACGCAGCCGAACGACACATCCGCACGCTCCTGTTCTCCGGCAAGCTCGTTGCGGGGCAAGAGCTCCGAGACACCGTCATCGCGGCCGAACTCGGCATCGCTCGCCCAACGGCACGCACGGCCGTGCAGCGCCTCGTGTCGGAAGGGCTGCTGGTGCGCGAGCCGGGACACAGCGCGCGCGTCCGCACGGTCACCGCCGAGGACATAGAAGACCTGCACAGCATTCGAGGGTTCATCGAGTCGGAGGCGGTGCGGCGCATCATCACCGAGGGGCGCGAAATAGGCGCCGTCACGGAGGCGCTACAGCACTTCAGAGAGGCGGGCGACACGTGGGAGGCCGGCCCCGACGCCGATGTGGCCTTCCACAGTGCGGTCGTCGACGCGGCAGGTTCGCCGCGCCTCTCACGAATGTTCGCCGCGATCGCCGCCGAAATGCGACTCATGGTCGCACTGCTGCGGGGCCGCTACACATCGTTGTCGGAGCTGCTCGAGGAGCACACCTCGTTGCTCGGAGCGCTCGAATCGAAAGAGCTTGCCTTCGCTCTGGGTGTCTGGAGCGAACACATTGAGGATGCCCGCGCATTCCTCATGGACGCCATCGAATCGGGAGCAGAAGGGACCACCGCGTAATGCAGCAGTACACGATCGACGTCATCGCCGGCGACGGCATCGGCAAGGAGGTCACACCTGCTGCGATCGACTGTGTCGATGCGCTCGCAAAACGACACGGTTTCGACGTCGACTGGCGTTATCGCGACTGGGGCTCGGATCACTATCTCGAACACGGCACCATGATGCCCTCCGACGGGCTCGACCAGCTCGCAACAGGGGATGCGATCTATCTCGGCGCGGTCGGGCATCCCGACATCGACGACGCGGAGACCCTCTGGGGGCTGCTGATCCCGATCAGACGCGAGTTCCAGCAGTACGTGAATCTTCGCCCCGCGCGCACGCTGCCGGGCCTGGAGGCGAATGCCAACGCGACCGACTTCGACATGCTCATCGTGCGAGAGAACACGGAGGGCGAATACTCCGAGATCGGCGGGCGGTTCGGCCGCGGAACACCGGCCGAGGCGGCTGTGCAGGAGGCTATCTTCACTCGTCACGGCATCGAGCGGATCACTCGCTACGCCTGCGCTCTGGCCGCAGATCGTGGTCGGAAACTGGTGTCGGCCACGAAGTCGAACGGCATCATCCACACCATGCCCTTCTGGGACGAGGTCGTCGCCGAAGTTGCGGCCGCCGAGGGTATCGAGGTGGATAAGGTCCTCATCGACGCGCTCGCCGCGCGCTTCGTGCTCGCACCAGACTCGATAGACGTGTGTGTCGCCTCGAACCTCTTCGGCGATATCCTCTCGGATCTGGCGGCAGCCGTTGCGGGCTCCATCGGGGTCGCGCCGAGCGCCAACTTGAATCCCGAACGCGAGTTCCCCTCGCTGTTCGAGCCGGTGCACGGCTCCGCTCCGGACATCGCTGGGCGGGGCATCGCCAACCCCGTCGCCGCCATATGGGCCGCCGCGATGATGCTCGACCACCTCGGCCAGTCCGACGCTGCTGCTGAGCTCGAAGCCGCCTTTCGCGATTGCCTCGCGAACGGCATCGCA